>JAFAVZ010000673.1 GCA_019242175.1 Acidobacteriota bacterium | reverse complement strand
GACGAAATGCGGACGTGCGCGCCTAGGTGGGTGTGGTGTTGTCGAGTAGTCCAGAAGGTTCGTTAGAGTATCGTGCGAGGCGGAGAATTAGCCCGTGCTCTCAAAGTTCCTGCTTTGGAGCGTTTCATTCGTCCTGGACGGAGCCCGCAGCGCACTATAGAGACCGAATTAACGGCTGTCTACGACACGAATATGCGGCATTGCGTAATGGCTAAGGAATCCCCTCGACTTCCGGCTCGAGGTTGAAGACTTCGTGCATCTCGACTCGCAGACCAGCGACCGACCGCACGCCAGCGAGTATGCGGCGCGTCGTGCTCAATCGCAGATCACTGCCAACAACGCTCCAAGCCCTTGACACTCCTTCATGCTTTTATCGACAACGCGAAAATCACGTCAGTTGAGCTGGAAAGCGCCGTTCCTATGGCGCGGCAGACGATGGGGCGTATTCGACGTGGCATCTTTCGATCTGTAGCGGCGGAGACGCCGGAGACAGACGTTGTTGCTCATGCCGATGCGATGAGGAATCTGGCCGGCGCTACCCATGAGATTGGAAAGCTCGAAGAGGCCGCGGCGATCCTGCAGAAGGTCGAAGAGATCGATCGCCATTTCGATCATCGCCTGAACGTCGCGCGCGACCTCTGGATCATCGCGCGCATTCGGCAAGCGCAGAGCGATCACGATCTGGCCCTCATGCATGGATACGCATCGATGCTCGAATTCGAGCAGTTGGGTATGGGAGCGGAGCAGATCCGCGTCGGCCTCACCGTCGTTCGCTCGCTGACTGCGCTCGAAAACGACCGCGAGGCGCTGACGCTGTGCCAGGAACTTGCCGCGCTCACCGTCGAATTGGAGCGGCGGCAACCGAGCCGCCGACATCTCCTGACGACCGAAGCGGTTCAGTATCTCCGTGAAGCTGCCGCTCGGGCATGGCTGAGCGGACCCGTCGGCGTGGAGCTCGTCTCCTCCGTACAGTCGTACGTGGAAGAGATTTCAGAGAGGCCGCCCGTTCGATTCATCCCGCCCGTTCCGCTGGAGCCGATGTGATGAACGAGTAGACTTCGACCGAGAGTGACCCGCCCGAACCGGAGGGTCACATGAAGAAGCTCGCGTCGTCGCTCTTTCTGGTCGTTCTGCTGCTCGCACCCGTTGCCGCGCCGGCCTCCGCCGCCGCAACGCATGATCGTGACGGAGGGGTGATCACGAAGATCTCTCGCTTCGTGAAGTCGTTCCTCGGCGGTCACACGCTCGGCGACTGGATGACTCCGCCTCTCCCCTGAATCCGGAGAGAATGACGGTCATCGATCACCCTGGCTCCCTGGCGCCGACACGTCAGGGAGCTGGGGGCCGCCGCGCCCTCGAATGCTCCGGTGCGCGAGCTGACCCTTCCGAACGGTTTGGTGGGCGGGATGTGACCATGCCTGAACAAAAACGCCGCAGAACGGCTGTCGCGGCTGGTGACGAGCGTCTCCGGCCGCATGAGTCGCTTGTCGTGTGTGCTGGGGGGATATTTGCCGATCTGCGTGGCAGCAAGTCTCGCCGCCGTCCCTAACGGGATTCGAACCCGTGTCGCCGCCGTGAAAGGGCGGTGTCCTAGGCCCCTAGACGATAGGGACCGGCAAAAGAGCCGCCACATTACGGGCGGTTGAAGCGCGTGTCAACAACCGGCCCGTCCTCGATTGCATTTCAATCCGATCTCGGCCGTGCCACGTAGCTCCGATCAAAACCGAAAAGGAGCTCCTTCGATGAAAACCAAGATCGTCTCTCTCCTGGCCTCCCTCCTCGTCGCCTCCTCCCTTCTCGCCGCCAACGCCGACCCGAATCTCGCCAAGCTGGAGGGCTTCGTCGGCAAGTGGACCTGCAGCGGCACCGACATGTCGTCCGGCAAGTCGATGGCTTCCTGGACAAGTGTCAACAGCCGCTGGGGCTACGACGGCAAGTGGGTCGTCGTCGACCTCGACCAAACCAAGCCGATGGCCCTGAAAGCCACCGCCTTCCTCGGCTACGACGCCGGCGCCAGGATGTACGTCCTCGGCTACCTCGACAGCATGGCCGGGTACGGCACGGCGTGGAGCAAAGGCTGGGACGGCAACACGATGACGTTCGAGGGCGACATGCACATGATGGGCATGGCCATGAAAGGCCGCGACGTCTTCGTCAAAGACGGCATGAAGCTCCAGCACTCCGTGCTCGTCGAAGAGAAGGGCACCTGGAAGAAGCTGATGGAAGAGACCTGCAGCAAGTGATGACCGGTCAGCGGCGGAGGGCGATGGCGCCCACCGCCGCGACCATCGCGGCCAACGCGATGAGCGCCCACTCCGACAGCGTCGGAATCGCGGCTTCGTCATCATCCGCAATGATCGCCGTGACGCTCTGCGCGGCTCCCGTCACCACGATCGTCTCATCGGGTTCGTCGTTCACGTCGTCGATGGCGGTGAGCGTGATCGAGCCGGTCATCTGCATCGGCGGAATGGTGATCGAGAAAGCGGATGGTGTGTAGTCGGAGCCGCTCGTCGCCGTGCCGGTGAACGCGAGATTCACCGTGATTGGTTGCGACGACAAACCGCTCGCTGTCGCCGTGACCGTCGCGACGCCGCCGTTCTCCGCCATCGGCGAACCGGAAAGCGAGAGCGAGATCGTCGGCGTGGGGTCGTCGTCTTCGATCTGCACGGTCTCGTCCGCGTTCGCGATCGTCGTACCGATGGCGTTGAAGAGATGGACCGTGAACTGTTCGTTCGGCTCGTCGATCGCGTCGTCGAGGACGGGAATGGCGATCGTCTTCTGCGTCTCGCAGGCCGCGAACGCGATCGTGCCCGATGTTGCCGTGTAGTCCTGCCCCGCCGTCGCGGAGCCGTCGATTGTCGTGTACTGCACGCTCGACGGCGACGGGCTTCCGCCCTTCGTCACGACCACGAGGATCTGACTGCCGCCTTCCGAAACCGAGGCGGAGGAAAGGACGCTGACCGCGCTTGCAGCGAGCGGCGCGCAAGGCGAGAACTCGGACGTGTTGTTCGCCGGATCGGTCGCCGTCGCGGTGACCACCGTATCGGCGTTCGGCGTCGCGGCGAACGTTGCGTTGAACGACGCGAAGCCTTGTGCGTCGGTCGTCACCGAGACGGTGCCGAGCGGATGCGCGCCTTGTGCAGCGCAGCCCGCGCTGCTGAAGACCTCGACGACGTACGTGGTCAGCGGCGCGCTGTTGAGCGTTCCGCCGACGGAGATCGAGCCGTTCGCCAATGACGCGCAGGTCAGGAGCGGAAAGTTCTGCTGCTGGTTCGCGCCGGCGTCGGCATCGAGCGCGTCGTTCGCATCGGCGCCCGCATTCGGCGACTGCAGGTCGATGCCCAGCAGTTGGTTGTCGAAGATGAGGTTGCTCGCGATCGGGTTGCCGTCGACGGTGCTGCCGGCGGTCTCGCGGATCGCCACTCCGGTCGCATTGTTCGAGATCGCGTTGCGAGTGATGCGATTGTTCGTCGCGTGGCTGCCGAAGATCAGGATTCCGTCGAACTGCTTGTCGATCGCATTGCCCTCGAGGATATTGTCGCTCGAGTCCTCGACCACGATGCCGCGCAGGTTGCTCGTGATCGTGTTCCCGTTCGCGAACGCGACGTTCCCCACGCGCGTACCGGTCGATTGGCCGCCGAGGTAGATGCCTGCGGCTTGGTTGCGGGCGAGGACGTTGTTCAGGATCTGCACGTTCGCGGTGTCCGAACCGATGACGTGGATCCCGTCGCCGGCGTTGCCCGAGATCTGATTCGGCGCAGGGAGAGTCGAGAGCTGGCCGATGACGGTGCCGATCGTATCCTCCAGCACGATGCCGTGTCCTTGATTCGGAAGCGCGTTCGCGAGCGTCTTGTCCAGACCGATCGTGTTGCCGTAGATCCTCAGCCCGCTGGTTCCATTCGCGAGAATGCCCGGGCCGTCGTTGCCGGAAACGAGATTGCCCGCGTGCGTCGAGACGAGGTTCTCCCAGCCGATCTTCGCGTCGTTGCCGGTGATGCGGATCCCGAACTGACCGTTGCCGACGGCGGCCGTTCCGGCGGCGTTCGTGCCGACGTATGCATCGCGGATCACGACGCTGGCGCCGCGCACGTCGATGCCTCCCGCGGTGTTGCCGGAGATCACGCACTTCCTCCCCGAGTCGCCGTAGATCGCGACGCCGTTGGAGTCGACGAGGATGCCGGAGAGCCCGTTTGGCGCCGGCGTCACGCCGTCGTTGCGCAACCCGGCGACGATGTTCGTCAGTGACGAGGGACCCACGCCCAGGCATTCGATGCCGTGCCGGCCGTTGCCCGAGACGTAGACGTTCGAGACAAAGTTCGGGCCGTCGCTCCGGATGCCGTCGCCCGTGTTGCCGGCATCGCCGGGCAGCACGGAGCCGATGAAGCAGTTCCCGACGGCGTTGTCGCCGCCGTACAACTCGATGGCGTTGCCGGTGACGCCGACCACGCGTACGCCGGAAAGCAGCAACCCGCCCAGCGCTCCGCCCTTGATGGTGCCGCCGGAGATCACCGTCAGCGGGATACCGCCGGCGACTGTCCCGTTGATGCTCGTCGGACCGGTGACTTGGTACCCGGTCGTCACGATCGTCATCGCCGGGACGTTGATCACGTCGTCGCCGAAGAACGCGTTCGACTCGTCGATCGCCGCGCGCAGCGTGCAGCCGCCGCCCGCCGTTTCACACGTGCCGTTGCCGGGGTTGCTGTCCGGCGCATCGCCGTTGTCGGTGACGGTGAGGACGAGCACCGCGGATTGGGCGGCGGTGGCGAGCACCAGACTGAGGGCGAGGATGAAGGCGCGCATGAGGGATGCGCGCAGGATAACGAAGAATCGCGACGGCCGGCGGCGGAACGCCGGCCGTCCGGAATGGACTAGGACAGGAACTCTTCGCGGACGATCTTGCCGTCTTTCACGTCGTAGTTCGCCACTTCGCGCATCTGCGTCCGCTTGCCGTGCGACGTTACGTCGTAGTCGAACAGCACCGCGAACCGATCCCCATTCACGAAAGGCCCCTCGGCCGAATGGGAGTGGATCTCGGCGTTCTCGAACCACCACTTGTTCTTCTGTTTCACCGCATCGAGGCCGCGCATTTCCTTCTCCATCCCCTGCGGTACCTCGGCCTCGACACTCACGATCTCCGGGCTGTAGAGCTCGTCGATCGCCTGCATGTTCTTGCCTTCCCGGCAGAGCGAGACGAGCTTCTCTCCGACTTGTTTGGTTTCCATACGTTCCTCCTACTCATGAGCTAGCAAGAGGCTCGCCCGGGCGGCAGCGCATTCGTCACAATCCGACGCGTGGAGGAACACGAGCTCGTCTTCGGCTAAGTGACTCGAAGCAATCGAGATGAGGTCCCGCGCGCGCATGAGCCGCGCCTCCGCTTGGCCGACTCTGCCATAGCGCTGCTTCCCTCCTGCATCGAGCCACGCATCCATCTTCGCGAAGTTTTCACAGCAGTGGTCGACCTCGCCGTACTCGAAGCGCTGCCACTCGCCATCGCGGTCGATCGTGACGTGGTACTGCTGCCGATAGCGCACGCCGGCGAGGTTCTCGGCGACGTGGATCGTCGTGTTCGCGTCGTGGCCTACGCCGAGGAGGAGGATTTGGGCGTGGAGGTTGGGGAGACGGCCCGGCGGGCTATCGGGACCGTGCGGCACCTCGAGCGGATGCGGCGCCGTGATCGCTGCGGCATGCGGACCGATCGCTGCGAACGCGTGCGGGTTGTCGCTGCGCAGCACGCCGGGCATCTGTCGGAACGTCTCGGCGACGATGCCAACGCCGATGCACGGCGTGGTTGCGACGTCGAATGGGCGATCGTCGTCGTCGGACATGCTCGGCATCACGAGCGTGCCCTCCGGCCCGATCGTTTCGAGCAGCGCCTCGATCAGTCCGTGCGGCCCGCCTTCCACGGGACGCACTTCCGAGAACGCGGTATGGACCGCGAGCACGCCGCCGCGTTCGACGCCGAGCGTCCGCAGTTGCTCGACCAGCTCACTTCGGGAGGTCATCGAAGAATCTTAGCCGCAGCCATGGACGGCCGCGAAGTGCAGCTCATCGTCACGAAGAGGTGACCTCCCTTCCGCCTGCGCGCGGTTTCTGCAAGACTCTCCCGCCGTATGCAGAAACCGCGCGCTCTTCTTCTCGCCGCATCGCTCCTCGTCCTCGCCGGCTGCACCACGACTGCAACGATGAACACGGAGGACTCGAAGGCGATGAATCCCTACGCCGACCGTTACATCCGCCTCGTCCTCGGCATGGGCGAGCACGACACCGACTACGTCGATGCCTACTACGGCGACCCCGCCGTGCGCGAGCAGGTGAAGGCCGCGAAGCCGACGCTCGACCAGATCTACAACGAAGCCATCGCCTTGCGCGACGAGTTGCGCCGCACGACCGCGCCGCACGACAACATGCTCGCGTTGCGCCGGACGTATTTGACCAGGCAGACCGAGGCTTTGATTGCTCGGGCGGAGATGCTGCGGGGGAAGAAGCTGACGTTCGACGAAGAGTCGAAGGCGCTCTATGACGCGGTCGCGCCGCATCACGACGAAGCGTACTTCCAGCAGGCGACCGCGGATCTCGAGCGCGAATTGCCTGGCGAAGGAACGATCTCCGAACGGCTGGACAAGTTCCGCCGCGACTTCGTCATCCCGAAGGACAAGCTCGATGCCGTCTTCAAGGCGGCCATTGACGGATGCCGTTCGCGCACGCTGCAGCACACGCAATTGCCGGAGGGCGAGCACTTCACGGTCGAATACGTCACGAACAAATCGTGGAGCGGCTACAACTGGTACAAGGGCAATTACAACAGCCTGATTCAGGTCAATACCGACCTGCCGATCTTCATCGACCGCGCGATCGATCTCGCCTGCCACGAAGGCTATCCCGGGCATCACGTCTACAACGCGCTGCTGGAGAAGAACCTGGTGCGCGATCGCGGCTGGCAGGAGTTCACCGTCTATCCATTGTTCTCGCCGCAGTCGCTCATTGCGGAAGGGAGCGCGAATTACGGCATTGAAGTCGCGTTCCCGGCGCACGAGCGTGTCGATTTCGAAAAGGCGAATCTTTTCCCCATTGCGGGCATCGATCCGTCCAAGGCCGACAAGTACTATCGCGTGCAGGACCTGACGGCCAAGCTCGCCTACTCCGGCAACGAGGCGGCGCGCCGTTACCTCGATGGCGAGATCACCGCCGATCAGTCCGCGCAATGGCTCGTGAAGTACGGCCTCTATGCGCCGGAGCGCGCGAAGCAGCGCGTGAAATTCGTCGATCAATATCGCAGCTACGTCATCAACTACAACCTCGGCAAAGACCTCGTCCGCGATTATGTCGAACGGCACGGCGGCAACGATCCCAGCAAGCGCTGGCAGGCGTTCATCGAGCTGCTTTCGTCGCCGCGTCTACCGTCCGAATTGACGCGCTGATGTAGGCCGGCTCTCCAGCCGGCCCAATGTCGATGCTGGACCGGCTGGAGAGCCGGCCTTACAGGCACGCTTCTCGCGATTCCTCGCGGTGTCATGAAACGACCACCGCGATTGGACAAACGCCTCGCCTTGGGGGCCGTCGCCGGTTTCGCCGGGACGTTCCTCATGCAGGGCATGCTGAAAGCCACCGGCCGGCTGATGCCGGACGCACAGGCGCCGCTCAGCGGCGACGCCGGCGAGTACATGGTCGGCAAGCTCGAGCATCCGTTGCCGGAAGAAACCGTCGCCGCGATCCCCGCGTCGCTGGAGAAGGCGGCCGCGAAGTCGTTGCACATGGGCTACGGCATGACCTCCGGAATGCTCTACGCGGCGATGCGGCCGCGCCCGCGCAACGCCGCGCTCGAAGGCGCCGTATTGGGACTGGGCGTGTGGGCGGCGGGCTACCTGGGATGGCTGCCCGCTGCGCAGTTGGCGCCGCCGATCCAGGACCAGACCGTGAAGCAGGTCGTGGTCCCGATGCTCGAGCACGTGCTGTTCGGCATCGCGGTGGCCACGCTCTATGACGGGATGTCGCGCCGATAAAACGTGGGGGCCGGCTTCAGCCGGTCCCAGGACGGGCTGATGTCGCGCCGATAAAACGTGGGGGCCGGCTTCAGCCGGTCCCAGGACGGGCTGAAGCCCGTCCTCACGTTGTCCGGCCGAGGCGCCGACGGGTTTGCGTCACGCGCGTCGAAGCTGCCTTGAATGTAGGACCGGCTCTCCAGCCGGTCCATCGTCGATGCTGGGCCGGCTGGAGAGCCGGCCCTACGTTTTCCGTTACCAGATCGAACGAGTCCTCGGGGCAATTGAACGTCCGAATGTAGGACCGGCTCTCCGGCCGGTCCATCGTTGATGCTGGGCCGGCTGGAGAGCCGGCCCTACGTTCTTCTCGACTACCAGATCGAGCAGCGTTTGCCGGCCTCGCGGACCATCTTCGAGTCCTCGGGGCAATTGAACGCCTTATGGAACTCGGGCATGTTCGCGACCGTGCCGTTGACGCGGAACGGGCCCTGCGCATGCGGGTCGGTCAGCGCCCGCCGCGTCGCCTCGGCCGGAGCCATGTTCTCCGCCCACACCTGAGCGAAGCCGAGGAAGAAGCGTTGCTCGGGCGTGAAGCCGTCGATCGTCTGGCGCGGCTTCCCTTCCTGCGATTTCTGGTACGCCGCGAAGGCCAGCGTGGCGCCGCCGAGGTCGGCGATGGCTTCGCCCGTGACGAGCTTGCCGTTGATGTTGATGTTCGGCGCCACGTTGAACTCGCTGTACTCGTTCGCGATGCATTCCGCGCGGCTCTGGAAGTTCTTCAGATCCTGCTCTGACCACCAGTTGCGCAGGTTGCCGTCGGCGTCGAACTTCGCGCCCTGATCGTCGAAGCCGTGGGTCATCTCGTGGCCGATCACGGTGCCGATGCCGCCGTAGTTGTAGGCGTCATCCGCGTTCGGATCGTAGAACGGCGGTTGGAGAATGCCGGCCGGGAACGTGATGTCGTTGCGCGGCGGGTTGTAGCCGGCGTTCACCGTCGGCGGCGTGAAGGCGCCCCACTCGTTCGGATCGTCCGGCTTGCCGATGCGGCCGAGCTGGCGGTTGAAGCCGAACTGCCGCGCGGCGCGCGCGTTTGCGTAGAACGAGTCGCGGGCGACGTCGAGCTTCGCGTAGTCGATCCACTTGTCCGGGTAGCCGATGCGGCGCTGGAAGGCGTTGAGCTTCGCCAGCGCGGCGGACTTCGTCTGGGGGCCCATCCACTGCAGCGTCGGGATGTCGGAACGGAGCGCGGCGAT
>JAFAVZ010000483.1 GCA_019242175.1 Acidobacteriota bacterium | reverse complement strand
TTGTTGATCATCCGGTTGCGCGTCTGGGGGGTGAAGTCGATCTGGCGCATTTCGTTCGCCAGCTCCAGCTCCACCTTCTCGATCGTGCGCACGCCGGTCTGCAGCTGGCGCTGCGAGAGCTTCTTCGGATCGGCCAGCTTGACCTTCGCGTCTTTCAGCTTCTTGTCGAGCTTTCCGATGCGCTCGAAGATGACCATGATCTCGTTGATCTTGTTGACGGTGGAGGCGGCCAGCTTCGGCTCGCCGTTCTCCGGATCGACCGGGGTGTCCGGGCCGGAGTCGTCGTTCACCGCGAGGTCGATCATCTCTTTGATGACCCGCGGGTCCTTCTTGGCCATCTCGTAGATCTTGAGGATCTCTTCGAGGATGATGCGGTTCTGGCTGAGGGCCTTGTAGACCTTGCGCTCGCCCTTTTCGATGCGCTTGGCGATGTCGACTTCGCCCTGGCGGTCGAGGAGCTTGACCGTGCCCATCTCGCGCAGGTACATGCGGACGGGGTCGTTCGTCTTGTCGACGATTCCGGAGGCGACGGCGACGATGTCGGCCTGGACTTCCTCGCGCTGATCCGGCTCTTTGTCCTCGATGGCCCCGTCGATGGTGACCATGGCCTTGGAGTGAGCCGGGATCTGCTTCTCGGCGTCTTCATAGACGTCGATGCCCAGGTCGTTGAAGCGGATGATGATCTCGTCGAGCTCTTCCGGGAGGCTGGTTACTTCTTCCGGCAGAGTCTCGAAAATCTCCTCGTGGAGGAGGAATCCTTTTTCTTTCCCCAGTGCGATGAGCTGCTTGACCTCGACGTATTTCTCTTCGACACTCAACTCGCCGACCCCTTCATCAAAATTGGATTCCTGTTCGAGATTCGCAGTCCGCAGGCGGTTCGTCATGTCTTAGCGCTCCTCACTGGGCAGCGTTCGGGTTCGCGCCCCCGGGGTACGGATCCAAAAAGGTCGAGGCCGAAACCTCGGCGCGATCGTCAAAATAACCCCTCTTGACAAACGCGCCCAAGTCTCGTCCCGAGGACACTCGCGTAATCATTGGGTGACGATAATTATTTCAGCGTGCTCAGGATACGTGACAGCTCCATCTTCTCCGCGACGAGCTGATCCACCCGGCGTAGATCGCCGGATTTCTCCGCCTCCACGATGTCTCTCTGGATCTGCAGCTTGCGGCGGTCGACGAAGCTTCGCTCCATGGGCCGGAGGTTTTCGTCGATGCGGTCGAGACTTCGATCGTCAATGTCGTCGCTGAGGGCCAGCTCGGAGAGAAGCCTGAGCTCTTCCTCGCCCCTAAGATGGGTTCGGATCTGTTCAAAATCAATGGGTTGGCCCGACAGAAGATCGCTTTTGATGAACGAAAAGATCGTTTTGCAGCCCGCGTCCTCGAAAAGTTCCTCCCGAAGCCGCCCCAACCGTTCGGCCGACAGCCGTCCCTGCATCGCCGCCGTCAGCACGAACTTCTCCGCCGTCGCGTTCGGCGCCGTCAGTTGCCGCTCCTGAGGTACAGCAGAAGCCTTCCCCCGGATCCGCGACCACACCGTGGAGAACTCGAGGTGGAACGCATCGGCCACGCGTTGTGCAGCATCGTTCCGCATCACCGGGTCGGGCACCGCGCCGAGGAGGGGGACGAAACGCTCGACGCGCTCCGACTTCAGTCGCCCGCCCAGCCCCGCCGCGTCCGTCGCCCACTCCTGGAGCGCGAACGTGAAGACGTCCGTCGCGTTCGACAGCAGCTCCGTGAAGCGGTCGAGCCCGTGCTTCTGGATCAGCGTGTCCGGATCCTTCTCGCCGTGGAGGTCGAGCACCTGCACGTCGAGCCCGCCGCCGAGGAGGACTTCTGCCGCCCGTAGAGTGGCGGCGCGGCCGGCGTTGTCGCCGTCGTAGCAGATGACGACCTTCCGCGTGAAGCGTCGGATCAGCGAGGCCTGGCCCGCCGTCAGCGAGGTTCCCATCGACGCCACCACGCCCGGCACGCCGGCGTAGTCGATGGCGATCGCGTCGAAGTAGCCCTCGACGAGGATCGCCCGGTCGACGCGGCGCATCGCGTCCTTCGACCGATGCAGGTTGTAGAGCAGTCGCGACTTGTTGAAGACCTCGGACTCGGGGGAGTTGAGGTACTTCGGCTCGCTCCCGTCGAGCGAGCGGCCGCCGAATCCGACGAGCGCGCCGGTCTCGGAGTGGATCGGGATCATCAGCCGATTCCGGAACCGGTCGTAGAAGCCCGACTTGCCCTGCCGCGGCGTCACCAGTCCGGCCAGCTCCAGCTTCTTCTCGCCGTGCTTCTGGGTCAGGCGCCGGAGGATGTAGTCCCACGCGTCGGGCGCGTAGCCGAAGCCGTACTTCTGCACGACTTCCGGCGGCACACCGCGTTCGTGGAGGTAGCGCGCGGCCGGGTTGTTGCCTTCGTAGCGGCGCAGCTCCTGATTGAAGGCTTCCGAGGCGTCGTCGATGGCTTCGAGGAGATCGTCTTTGTCGTTGTCGCGGCGCGTCTTCTGCCGCCGCGGCAACTCGATCCCCACCCGAGCCGCCACATGCTCCACCGCCTCGGGGAAAGTGAAGCGTTCCGTCAGCGCGAGGAACTTGAAGACGTCGCCGCCCGTGCCGCAGCCGAAGCAGTAGAAGAGGCCCTTCGCCCGGTCGACGCTGAACGACGGCGACTTCTCCCGGTGGAACGGGCAAAGGCCTTTGTAGGACTTGCCCGCGACTTTCAGCGGCGTGACCTGGGAGATGAAGTCGACGATGTCCGCCGCTTCGCGGACGCGGGAGATGATTGCGTCGTCGAGATCGACCAGGGCCATCAGCTCAGCAGGGCGACGGTTGCGCCGTCGCCGCCTTCATTTTCCTCTCCCGGACGCCACGAAGCCACTGCCGGATGTTTGCGCAGGTGCTCGCGTACCGCTTTGCGCAGCACGCCGGTCCCGAATCCGTGGATGATGCGCACCGCTTCTTTGCCCTCGAGCAACGCGCGATCGAGGAACTTGTCGGACGCTTCGAGCGCGTCGTCGACGCGTTGCCCGATGAGGTTCAGCTCCGCCGAGATCGGGGCGATGTCCGGCGTGCTCGTCTTCGACTTTCGCGTCGGAGCGAAAGAAGACGCCTTCGGCTTCGCGCCCGCCACAGGCGCGAGGTCGCGCGCCTCCACGGTCATTTTGCGTCCGTTAACGTTAATTACCGCTTTGTTGCCGTCGATGGAGAGGACGTCGCCGACGACTTTGAACTTGCGATGCTCGACTTTCTCGCCGACGTGCACCTCACGTTCTTCCGCCGGCAGGAACTCCATCGCCCGCTCGACGGGCTTGGTCAACGTGCGGACGATGTCCTCCGCCTTCACCGTCGCACGCGCGGAGCGGTCGAGGTCGCGCAGGTTCTTCAGCTCCGCGCCGAGCTGGCGCGTAACGTCGTCGCGTAAACGTTCGAGCTCGTCGCGATACGACGTGCCGAGACGGGCGCGCTCGCGTTCGAGTTGCGCCTGCTTCTCGGCGATCGTCTGGCGTTCCGCCTCCAGTTTGCTCTTCAGCCGCAGTGCCTCGTCCTGTTGGGCTAGCACTTCGGACATCCGCGTTTGCAGCGTGGCGAGGAGCGTGTCGGTCTCGCCGTAGCGGTCGCCGAGGCGCTCGCGGGCGGCGGCGATGATGGGGGCGGGGAGGCCGATCATCTGCGCGACGTCGATCGCACGGCTGCGGCCGGGGATGCCGGTGATCATCCGATACGTCGGCTGTCCGGTCGCCGCGTCGAACTCCATCGAGGCGTTCACGATGCGCTTGTCGTTCACGGCGAAGCTCTTCAGCGCCGAGAGGTGCGTCGTGGAGATGAGCAGCGAGCCGACGTTCAGCAGGTGCTCGATGACGGCCGCCGCGAGCGCGGCGCCTTCCTCCGGATCGGTGCCCGAGCCCAACTCGTCGAGGAGGACGAGCGAGCGATTCGTCACGCGCTCCAGCACGCGCTTCAGGCGGACGAGATACGCCGAGAATGTAGAGAGATGTTCGAGCACGCTCTGGTCGTCTCCGATCAGCACGTGGATCGAGTCGACGATCGGCAGCACCGTTCCTTCCTCGCACGGGACGGGAAGGCCGGACATCGCCAGGGCGACCAGGAGGCCGGTCGTCTTCAGGGCGACCGTCTTGCCGCCGGCATTCGGGCCGCTGACGACGAGCGCGCAGCTCTCCCGGTCGAGGTTGATTGTGACGGGGATGACCTTGCGCCCGGACGGCTGTTCGCCGAACGCGTCCTGACGGGCAGGGGCGAGGCGTTCGTCGAGCAGGGGATGGCGGCCGTCGAGGAGGCGCAGCTCCCGGTCGGCGGAGAACCGCGGGCGGGAGGCGCCAACGGTGTCGTGGAAGAGGGCCGAGGCCTGGAGGGCGTCGAGCTCCGCGGCGACGCCGACCGCGTCGATGATCTCCCGCGCCGCATCGAACAGCATCTGGGAGATGAAGCGGGTGATGCGGACGATCTCCTCACGCTCCTGGATCAGGAGGTCGGCGAGATCGTTGTTCAACTCCACGGCCTGCATCGGCTCGATGAAGAACGAGGCGCCGGAGCCGGACCGTTCGTGGAGGATGCCGGTGACCGCGTTGCGATGGTCGCTGCGCACCGGGATGCAATAACGGTCGCCGCGCATGACGATGAGCGGCTCCTGAACGGCGTCCGCGTTGCGGTTCATGATGTCGGTGAGCATCCGTTGGATGGACGCGCGTTTCTGATGCACGCGTCCGCGGATGGCGCGCAGCTCGGCCGAGGCTTCTTCGCGGAGCTTGCCGTCTTTGGTGAAGTACTTGTTCGCCTTCGACACCACCTCGCCGAGATCCGAAATCCCCTCCGCCAGCTGGGCCAGCCGCTGATACCCCTCGGTCCGCAGGAGCGTCTCGCGCATGGCCTGCGTGGCCCGTGCGGCGCGAACGATCAGCCACGATTCCTCGAGGTCGAGGATGTCGGAACGGTCGAAGAGCGGCTCGACGTCCGTCAGGCCGGCGAGAGGGAGAAGTCCTTCGCGGTGGTAGAAACGGACCATTTCGGCCAGCTCGGCCTGGGCGAGGTCGCAGGCCTCGAGCGTCGAGAGCGGACGCCGTTTCGCGATGGCCGCCTTCCCCGGCTCGCTCTTCGCCTCCATGGCGATGAGGGTGAGGACGCGGTCGAATTCGAGTTGGGAAAGGGGAGTGTTCATGGGTTGCTGGTTACTGGTTACTCGTAGGTTCGTTCCCGGCGCCATGGCTCGAGCAACTAGCAACCAGCAACTAGGAACGCGAAAATGAAAAGGCCCGCGATCCGTGACCGCGGGCCTGAAATGGAGGCGTCGCTGGAGCTAGTAGCCCGCCCGGCGCTCCTCGGCAAGCTTCCGCAGCACCTTCTTGCGAGCAGCGATCGCTTTGCGCTTCCGCTTCGTGCTCGGCTTCTCGTAATGCTGGCGCTTCTTCAGCTCAGAGAGAATCCCCGACTTCTCGCACTTGCGCTTGAAGCGGCGCAGTGCGTTCTCGAACGTTTCGTCTTCTTTGACGTGAACGAGAGGCATTCCTGAATCCCCCCCTTCTGCTTGGCTGTTCCGGTGGCGGTGAATCTGGCGGCGAACGGCGACTCCGGTATCCGGTCCGTCCGCGGGGCAACGTGCGGCGTAACGGCAGGGAAGTGCTTGCGCATTCCGTGTTTGCGCAAATAACCTTGGTGAACTTTTTAATCTACAGCAAGTAGATGTTCGACCCGGGAAATGATGGCGTCCAGCGCCACCTGATTCTCCCCACCTTCCGGGATGATCAGGTCCGCATGCCGCTTCGACGGCTCCACGAACTCCTCGTGCATCGGGCGCACGGTCGTCATGTACTGCTCGACCACCGACTCGACCGTCCGGCCGCGGTCGTGGATGTCCCGCATGAGCCGGCGCATGAAGCGGAGGTCGGAAGGAGTGTCGACGAAGAGCTTGATGTCGATCCGCTTCCGCAGCTCCGGCTCGGCCAGGATCAGGATGCCTTCCACGATCAGCACCCGGCGGGGCATCACCCGCTGCGGCTCGCCGGTCCGGGCGTACTTGGCGAAGTCGTAGTGCGGCACTTCGACCGAGGAGCCTTTGGCCAGGACGTCGAGATGGCGGACGAGGAGCTCGGTCTCCAGCGAGTCGGGATGGTCGAAGTTGATCCGGTGCAGCTCTTCGGGCGTCAGGCCGTCGAACTCCCGGTAGTACGAGTCGTGGGAGATCCACTCGATGCGATCCGGGCCGACGCGGTTGTACACGGAGCGGGCGACGGTCGTCTTCCCCGAGCCGGTGCCTCCTGCGATGCCGATGACGACGGGGGTCTTCAACTCTCTTCTTCCAACTCGGCTTCGGTCATGAAATCCGAGAGGTCGTCCGCGCCGCACGTGTTGCAGATGCAGGTGACGAGCTTCCCGTTCGCGAACTCGAACTGGTAAGTCGGCGTCTCGCACTGCAGGCAGATCAGGTAGTCCGGCTCTTCCATGCGGGGCGAGAGTCTACCGCAGCTTCTCGGCCCCCAAGGGCCATCCTCCCCGCAGAAAATCGCGGATCGAGGCGAAGACAATGACCGGGTCGTCAGCCCACGCCGCGTGCGCCGCATTCGGCACGCTCACGAAGCGCGCGTTGGGCAGCTGCCGGGCCCACTCCCGCCCATCCACGTTCGGCGCGTTGCGGTCTTTCTCGCCGTGGATCGTTAGCACCGGCATGGTGATCTTCGCCAGATCCGCCGCCGGCATGTCC
>JAFAVZ010000210.1 GCA_019242175.1 Acidobacteriota bacterium | reverse complement strand
CGCCGTTCATCTCGTTCTCGATCCGTTGCGTCACGAGCTGCTCCACCTGTTCCGGCGAGAGCCCGGGCGCCTCGGTCTGGATCTCGATCTGCTTCGCGGCGAACTCGGGGAAAACGTCGTTGCGCGCGGTGAAGAGCGAGTAGACGCCGTAGCCCGCGGCGAGCGCGGCGACGGCGATGACCACGCCCCGAAAGTGCAGCGAGAGCCGCACGATCTTCGTGAACAGGCTGTTGTCGTGCTCCATCGCGCTCATCACTCGGCCGCCGGCTTGTGCCGCTCCGAAAGCAGCTGCTGCGCGCCTTCGACGACGACCCGCGTGCCGATGGCGAGTCCGTTCTCGACGAAGCCTTCGTCGACACGCGTCGTCGCGGCGATGCGTTTCGGTTCGTACTTTTCGGGGCTCGTCTCGACGAACACCGTCGCCGCGCCGTCGTCCCACACGACCGCGCGCGAAGGCACGAGCGCACCGTTCGTGGCGTTCGCCGGACGCGCGAGGACTTCGACGGAGAGGCCGACGGGGAACTCGGATGCAGGCGTCGCGAGATAGTCGAACGCGGCGTGCTGCAGCCGCGCGTCGACGCGGGGGGCGGCGCCGAGGAGATGGACGACTCGCTCGCGGCCGCCTGCGGAGCGGACCGTGACGGTCGCGGGCGGCGTCGCATCGGATTGAAACGCGAGCTCCAGCAACGACGCCTGGCCGTTCAGCAGCGATCGGGCCCAGCTCGATTGACGGACGGCGCCGGCGGCGAGCGTCGGGCCCCACTTCTGGCGCGCCGCCGACTCGATCGCCACGAGGCTCGCCTCCGCCGCGCGCAGTTGTGCAGCGTCGGCCTCGGCGGCCGCGGCGGCGTCCTGCAACGCGCGATCGGAGATGTTCTTGTTGTCCGCATTCAGCGCGCGGGAACGCTCCAGCTCCGCGCGCGTCGCGTCGAGGTGCGACGCGAATTGGCGGCGTTGTGACTCGGCCGTCGCGTACTGCGACGCGGTCGCGAAGAGATCGCTGACATCGACGATCGTGCCGAAGCCGATGACGGTGGGCGTCGCATGCGTCGCCGGCTCGAGCGGGGCGACGACGATGCCGTTCTCTTTCGCCATGTCCGTCTCGGCGGCGGCCGGCGGCGCGGCTTTCTCGTCAGCGGGCGTGTCGCGATGACACGCCGGCAACGCAAGGGCGAGGAGCAGCAACCAACGCGATCTCATCTCTCTCCTCCGAGGGGCTGCTCGATTGCCGCCTCCAGTTCCACGAGCGCAGCGGCGACGTCGAAGCGCGCATCGACGCGATCCGCCTCGGCCGCCGCGCTCTCGGCTTCCAGCTGGCGCATCGCGAGGCGGTCGATCTCGCCCGCGGCGAATTGCTTGCGTCCGGCGGCGACCAACGCCTCGCGCGACTCCACGACTTGGGACGCGGCGGCGAGACGAGCGCGCGCCGTGCGTTCGCGCGTGCGCGCCGCGTCGACGGTGCCGATCACCTTCGCCTGCACCGCGAGCAGCTGCGCCGCGGCCTTCGCCCGCTCCGCCTCGGCCCGCGCGATCGGTCCTTCGTGACGATTGAAAATCGGCAATTCCGCCGCGGCGCCGAGCGTCCATTTGAACGCGCCCTGATCCCAGCCGATCCCGGGCGAGACGTGAAAGTCGGGATACTGCCTCTTCACTTCGAGCCGATACGTCGCATCCAACGCGTCGTAATGCGCGAGCGCGGCGAGCACGTCCGGCCGCGCCGTCAACGCGAGCTTGCAGAGCGATGCCTCATCACGCGGAGAAGTTGCATCGCCGACGTGCGCTAGGTCGATGTCGTTAGGCAAGGCAGCGCGCGGAATGCCGATCGCCGTCGCGAGCGCATCGCGCGCCGTGTCGCTCTTCGCGGCCTCGGCCAACGAGATCGCTGCAGCGACGCGTTGCTCGGCGCGGACGCGGAACAAATCCGGCGACGCGCTCTCCCCTACTTCCAACCGCCGCGCGTAGATCGCGACGATCTCCTCGCGCAGCGTCGCCTCGTGCTCCCGGGCCGCGCGCAACGACGTGTTGCGCGCGAGGTCGACGATCGCGCGCGAGACATCGCTGCGCACCGTCCAGATCGCCTGGTCGACGTTTGCCGCGGCCTCGTTCGAGAGCGCCGTCGCCTCGCGGATGCGCGCGCCGCGTTTGCCCGCCGTCTCGAACGGAAGGTCGAGCGAGAGCGTCGTGACCCACGGCGAGACGTCGCCACTGCCGCCTTTGTGCTCGACGCCGGCGCTGAGCGTCGGATTCGGCCGCTCTGTCGCGGCACGGATCGCCGCCTGCGCGGACGCGAGCTCGGCGCGCGCCACCGCGAGATCGGGATGCAGCTCGAGCGCGGCGGTGCGCAACTGCTCCGGCGTCCAGCGCCGCGACGGATCGAGCGAACGCGAGAGCAATGCGTCGGCGTTCTCCGCGACGGAAACGGGCCGCGGTTGGTAAGCGATACAGCCCGTGCAGAGGATCAGGAAAACGAGTTTCCGCAAGCGAGCGGATCATGCCGATCGGAAGTTCAACCGACCTTAAATTCAGCTTCCGTTCATCTTTTCCGCGAGACACTACGGGGGCGATGCGCCTCCTCGTCGTCGAAGACGATCCCGACATGGCTCGCTTCATCATCCGCGGACTCACCGAACAGTCGTACGCCGTCGACGCCGTGACGACGGGCTCCGCGGCGATCGAGCAGGCGAGCTCGGCGCCGTACGACGCGATCGTGCTCGACATCATGATCCCCGCGCCGGACGGCCTCGAAGTCTGCCGCCGCCTGCGCGGCAACGGCGTCGACGCGCCGATCCTGATGCTCACCGCGCGCGACGCCGTGCGCGACCGCGTCGAGGGCCTCGACGCCGGCGCTGACGACTATCTCGTCAAGCCCTTCGAGTTCGCCGAGCTGCTGGCCCGCGTGCGCGCGCTCCTGCGCCGGCGCGGCGCGCCGCATCATCCGCTCATCGAGATCGCCGACCTGCGCATCGACACGCGCTCCCGCCGCGTCCGCCGCGGCCCTACGGAATTGACGTTGACGACGAAGGAGTACGCGCTCCTCGAATACCTCGCGGTCAACGTCGGCCGGGTGATGGGACGCGAGGAGATCTCCGAGCACGTGTGGAACGAGGCGTTCGATCCGTTCTCGAACCTGATCGAGGTGTACATCGGGCGGCTGCGCCGGCTCGTCGATCGCGACGGCACGCCGAAGCTGATTCACACCGTCCGCGGCGCGGGCTACATTCTCGAGGCGCGATGATCTTCCACTCCATCCGCGCGCGGCTCACGGCGTGGTACGCGACGGTGCTCGCCGTGACGCTCGTCGCCGCCGGCGCGATCACGTACGCGGTCGCGCAGCGCCAGATCCAGCTCTCGACCGATGCGGCGATCGCCTCGAGCGCACGCAATCTCACCGCCAGCCTGGTCGACGAAGCCTCGGAACTGGGCGGCGCGTTGCCCGCGTCTGCCATCGGCGAGATCCTCACCGAGTATCGCGAGAACGATTCGGCGATCCTCATCCTCTCCCCCGATGGCCGCGAGCTCGCCGCCCACGCCACACCCCTCGGCCGCGCCGTCGATCGCGAGCTGCTGCGGCAACGCTTTGCCGCGCGCGCATTCGGCTTCGCGACGCTCGCCAACGGCTTGCGCCTCTACCTCACGCCGCTGCCGATCGGCAGCGAGACGTTCGCCATCGCGATCGTGCATTCGGCGGCGACGCAGGAAAAGACGCTGCGCGACCTGCGCCAGTCGATGTACTTCACCTTGCCGCTCGCGCTGCTCGTCGCCTCGCTCGGCGGCTACTTCCTCGCCCGCAAGAGCCTCGCGCCGGTTTCGAGAATCAACGCGAAGGCGCGCGCGATCGGCGCGACAAATCTATCCGAGCGGGTGGAGGTCGACGATCCGCGCGACGAGCTCGGCGAATTGGCGGCAACGCTGAACGACCTGCTCGGCCGTCTCGAACAATCATTCTCGGCGCAACGGCGCTTCATGGCCGACGCGTCGCACGAGTTGCGTTCGCCGGTGGCGATCCTGCAGGGCGAGCTCGACGTGACGCTCTCGCGCGACGACCGCGACGCGGCCGACTATCGGGAGAGCCTCGCCGTGATGCGCCGCTCCGTGCGCCGCCTCACGCGCATCGTGCGCGATCTCTTCCTCCTCGCGCGCAGCGACGCGGGCGACATCCCGCTCAAGCACGAGCTGCTCGATCTCGACGACTTCGTGTCGCAGACCGTGCGCGGCTACCGCACGCTCGCCGCCGAGCAAGGCGTCGCGCTCGGCACTGAATGCGCGGAAGACATCGTCATTGACGGCGACGAAGATCTCCTCCAGCGCATGCTCGGCAATCTGATCGAGAACGCACTGCGCTACACGCCGCGCGGCGAAGAGATCCGCATCGTCTGCACGTCGATGGGGAACGAGGCACGCATCGAGGTGCACGACCGCGGACCGGGCGTGCCCGAGCATCTGCACGAGGAGATCTTCGGACGCTTCTTCCGCGTCGATCCCGCCCGTTCCGCCACCGCGGGCAGCGGCGCAGGCCTCGGCCTCCCCATCGCGCGATGGATCGCCGCGGCGCATGGCGGCGTGCTCTGGCTGGAGCGATCGGACGCAAGCGGCAGCGTGTTCGTCGCCATCCTGCCCCGGCATTCATCCTCCGTTTAGCGAGCGCCCGCTACGGTCTGCGGCCCATGCGCCTGCTTGCCCTCGTCCTCTTCCTCATGTCGACCGCCGGCAATTGGTCGACGCACACTTTGACGCTGCCCGGCGGCACCGCAGCCGGCATCGCGATGGACTACGTCGCGTTCGATCCCGCGACGAACAGCGTGTGGGTGCCGGCCGGCATCACCGGCGCGGTCGACGTGATTGACGCGAAGAGCGGCCGCATCCGCCGCGTCACCGGCTTTGCCACGAAGGAAGTCGTGATGCGCGACCGCAAACGAACGCTCGGGCCGAGCGCCGTCGCGTTCGGCGGCGGCAGCGCGTTCATCGGCAACCGCGGCGATTCGAGCATCTGCGTCGTGAGTCCAAAGACGCTCGCGCGCGGACGTTGCCAGGTTCTGCCATCGATGCCCGACGGCATTGCGTACGTCGCCGAGACGAAGGAAGTGTGGGTGACGACGCCGCGCGACAACGCGATCCGCATCCTCGACGCCGCGACGCTCGCCATCAAGACGACGCTCACGTTCGACGGCAACCCGGAAGGCTTCGCCGTCGACGCGCTGCGGCATCGCTTCTACACGAACATCGAAGACAAGGATCGGACGCTGGCGATCGACCTGAAGTCGCGCAAGACCGTGGCGACGTGGAATCCCGGCTGCGGTGAAGACGGCCCGCACGGCATCCGCCTCGACGAGCCGCGCGGACGGTTGCTCTTGGCGTGCAGCGCGAAGCTGGAGGTGCTCGACGTGGGGGGAAACGGCGCGGTGCTGTCGAGCATCGACACCGGCGACGGCGTGGACGACATCGACTACGCGCCAACGTCGCAGCTCGCGTACGCGGGTGCGGCGAAGGCGGCGAAGCTGACCGTGGCGCGCCTCGACGATATCGGCCATCTCACCGTCGTCGCCACCGTGCCGACGGCCGCCGGCGCGCGCAACGCGGCGGTCACGCGCGACGGCGTCGTCTATCTGCCGCACGGCGGCGGAGTGACGTCGAACGATCTGGTCGTCGCCACTCCGCCTGCGGCTCACTGAATGTGGCGACCGGCTTCAACCGGTCGCGGGACGGGCTGAAGCCCGCCCCCACATTTGTCAGTCGCGCTCCTTGGCTTCCTTGGCCGGAGTCTCCTGCTCGACAGCCAGGATCTTTCCGTTCATCGCATCCACATTCACCTCGGTGATCGCGGTCTTCGACGTGGCTATGTCGAACGAGTAGATGAGCTTTCCGTGCTCTTCTTCGAGCTCTTCGCTCTTGACAGTTCCGGGCGCCTTGGCCAGCGCGATCTTGCGCGCCTCGTCCATCGTGAGCTTCGGCTTCGGAAGAGCGTAGGCGGTGCAGGCGGCGAACGTGAGAACTGCAGCGAGAATCCGTTTCGTATCCATGCGCCGCACTGTGCGCGCGTCTGCATGAAGCGGCGGTGAACGGCGATTTCATCGCGCGTTCATGGCTCGAATGCGAGAACGCGGCGCATGAAGCGCTTCCTCTTCGTGCTGTTGTTCGCCACGCCGACGCTCGCCGCCGATCTCCCCCACCGCGCCGGCCACGCCATCGCGCAGGAACTGTTTCGCTATCGCGATGATGCGAAGGCGCTCGCCATCGCGCCGTTGCATTGGAACGACGCGCAGTGGACGCGTTTCGCCGAAGGAGCGGCGCTCGTCGCGTCGATGTACGCCATCGATCGTCCGCTCTATGACGCCGTGCAACGCAATCGCTCGACGGCGACGAATCAGTTCGCGTCGCACATCACGCAGTTCGGCGGCGGCCGCGCGATGCAGCTGTCCGTGTTGATGATCGCCGCCGGCGCAGGAATGCACGACTCACGGCTGCGTGACGCCGGCCGCGACTCGCTCGAAGCGGAGATCTTCGCTGCCGGCATCGTGACGCCCGCGCTCAAACGCGCGTTCGGCCGCGCGCGTCCGATTCAGGGCGAAGGCACACGCTCGTTCCATCCGCTCGACGGCCACTTCCAGAGCTTCCCCTCCGGCCACGCGACGAACGCGTTCGCGTTTGCCACAGCGGTCGCCGGTCACTACGACGGCTGGGTCGTGCCGACGATCGCGTACACCGTCGCGAGCGGCGTGGCCTGCTCGCGCGTGAACGACCGCGCGCACTTTCCGTCCGACGTCGTCGCCGGCGCCCTCATCGGCCACGCCGTCGCCAAAAGCCTCCTCGGCCGGCACGGAGTGAAGACGCAGCACGCCTGGCGTGTGACGCCGATCGTCGGACCCCGAGGCGTCGGGCTGATGATCGCGCGTTGACGATCATCAGCCCGAGTGCGCATCAGAAGCGGGCGACCGGCTGAAGCCCGCCCCACGCCGCCACCCGCCGGGCGCCGCTCAGAAGCGGGCCATGAAACCGAGGCGGGCGGCTCGCGGGGAGCCGGGAGAGATGTTGGTGTTGCTGTCCGCGTTCGCCCAGTACTTCTTATCGAACACGTTCTCCACGTTCAGCTGCAGGCGCAGGCTTTGGGAGAGGTTGTAGTACGCCGCGACATCGAACCGCGTGTAGCCGGGCAGCGTCACGCTGTTGTCGATCGTGGCGAACATCTTGGAGCGATAGATCGCGCCGACCGCCGCGCCGGTGCGGGCCGTGAAGTCGTAGTTGTTCCAGAGCGAGAACGTGTGATGCGGCACCTGCGCGACCTGCGCGCCGGTCCGCGCCGCGGTGGTGGCGCTCGTGACGTACGCATCCTGATACGCGAAGCCGCCGGCGATGCTCCACGCCGGGGTGATCTGGCCGTTCACACCGAGCTCGTAGCCGTTCGTCCGCTGGCTGCCCGTCTGCACGATGCGCGTCGGATCGTTCGGATCGGTCGAGCGCGTGTTGGTGCGGTCGAGGAGATACGTGGCGGTCGTGATCTGCAACGCGTTCGTCGCATCCCACTTCGCGCCGATCTCGTAGTTCGAGAACTTCTCCGGCTCGACCTGCTCCGTGATCTTCGTCAGCGAAGAGAACTGGTCTCCGGAGCTAGGCAGGTACGAAACGCCGTAGCTGCCGTAGACCGAGAGCGCGGGGAGCGGCTTGAACACGACGCCCGCGCGGGGCGAGACGAGCTTGTCGACGCGGCCGATCTCATCGCCGTTGCGGTTGTTGTGATACGTCAGGTCGAAGCGATCGAAGCGCACGCCGGCGAGGATCTGGATCCGCGGCGAGAGCTCGATCTGATCCTGCGCGTAAACCGCCGACACGTTCGTCTTCAGATGATTGTTCGCATCGGTCGCGCTCTGGCGATACGTCACCGGTGTCGCGATCGTCGGACTGCCGAACGGCGCGAGGATCGACGTCGCGGTGTTGTTGAAGAAACCTGTGTTGCGGAAGTTGTCCGTCAGCTGCTGCCCCAGCTCGATGCCGCCGAGGAGCGTGTGCTTCATGCCGCCGGCATTCAGACCGTAGATGAAATCCGTCTGGTTGAAGAGGTTCTGGCGTTGCGTGTCGTTGTTGTAGGCGGTGATCGTCACCTGCGCTCCATTCGCGGTGACCGCGCCGGGCACATAGTTCTGGTAGAAGCGGTCGTAGTCGCCGAAGAGCGTGCGATTGCGCACCGTGAGCGCGCCCATGCGGTGCTGGATCACAGCCGTCGCGAGGTCGACCTTCGCACGCACGTGGCTGTCGTCCGGATTGCCGTAGAACGTGTCGACGTCGACGTTCGCTGGGCGGCCCTGGAACGACGTGATGCCGCGGTCTGCCGCGCGCGTGTCGCGGAAATGCTCGTAGCCGAACGTGACCTTCGTGTCCTCGCTCGGGCGGTACGTGAGCGACGGCGCGATGCCGTCGCGGCGCAAGTCGACGCCGTCGCGGAAGCTGTTCGACGACTCGTACATGCCGTTGAGGCGGAACGCGAGGTTGTCGGTGATCGGCTGGTCGAAGTCGGCCGTGACGCGGCGATCGGAGTACGCGCCGCCCTGCACCATCACTTCCCGCTTCTCGTCGAAGCCCGCCTCCTTCGTCACGCGGTTGATCACGCCCCCGCCACCGCCCCGCCCGAAGACCATCGCGTTCGGTCCCTTCAGCGCCTCGACGCGGTCGAGGTTATAGAGGTCGCGGTAGTACTGGACGTCGTCGCGGACGCCATCGACGAAAAAGTCGGCCGAGGAGCTGTTGCCGCGGATGATGACCTGGTCTCGGTTGTTCTCGCCCTGATGCAACGCGACGCCCGGCACGTAGCGGACGACGTCGCCGATGCTCGTCATCATCTGGTCGGCGATCAGCTCCTTCGTGACGACGGTGACGGATTGTGGCACGTCGCGCAACGGCGTGGGCGTCTTCGTCGCGCTGCTGACGACCGGCGCGATGTACGGACTCGGCGCCTTGACGGTGATGGCTTCCGTGACCGCGGCGACCTGCAGCGTGAAGTCGCGCTGCCCGCCATCGGCGGCGATCGTCACCGGCTCGGCGATCTCTGCGTAGCGACGGTCGCCGATGTGCAGGACGTACGCGCCCGGCTCGAGCTGCAACGTGAAGCGGCCTTCCTTGTCGGAGTCGGCACTGGCGGCGGCCGCGCCGACGTCGCCGTCCGGCGAGGCGACGATGTGCGCTCCGGCGATGGCCGCACCGCTGGCGTCGAGGACGCGGCCGCGGTAGGAAACTTTGTCCGCCGCGAATGCGGCGAGGGAGAGGAGAAGTGAAACGAGGAGAACGAAGGTACGACGAGGAGTCACGGGCCCTCCAGCCTTGTCAATCGCGTGTTGTCCATCAAGTTGCGACTGAGTCTCAGTCTTTGAACGGCGCGATCTTGCTGGCGGCTTCCGCGTTAAGCAAGTTACAGCTCGGCCAATAAACATCTGTTTATCTTTCAGCCGTGATGCCGGCGGCTCTCCGATCCGGTTCGAAGCTCGCGACGGCGAAACGTTCCGGCTCGACTACCGGGGTCCGCGAGCGGCCACGCGCAGCGCCAACGGCATCGGCTTGTCCGGCGGCGCGGGCGAGATCTCGTGCGCGGCGCGAAGCGTCGTGCCGTCGAACGTCCAGCCCTCGTCGCTGCAGCGCGACGTCGCTTCGATCGTCTTTCCCTCGCGGATGCGCAACGCGTTCGCGGTCGCCTCGCGTTCGGCGCGCGCGCGAAACGCGCGGTGCCAGACGCCCGAAAGGTCGGTGCCGAGGTCGTTCATCGGGATGGCGACGTCGCAACGGGTTTCGCGGACGAGCGACTCGGCGATGCCGCGGTCCTTCTCGATCGAGTCGGCGAGGAACTTCGTCGGGAACGTGCGCGCGCCGCTGTCCCAGTACGACGCGACCTGATACTGGAACGCCTCGACCAGGCGCCGCACGTCGTCGCGCTGCTGCACTTCGGCGAACCAGGGCGGCGTCGGAAGCGGCATCTTCCAGGCGACGGCGTTGATCATGCGCGCCATCGAGAACGCGGCGGTCTGGGTCATCATTTGCGGCTGGTCGTCGAGCGAACGGGCGAGCGTCCAGACGGCGCGCAGGTCTTCCCACGCCGCGGCATCGTTCGCCCGCGCCTTGCTCAACGCATTCGTGACGAGCGCCCGCGCGATGGTCATCTGCGCGCCGCGCGCATTCGAATCCTCCTCTCCCCCACCCACTCCCTCGGCCCGAGACCACACGAGCGGCTCGCGCAGCAACAACTCCCGGATGGCAACCACGTCGGGCAACACGGGCGGCGCGCCGATCGTGAGCTCGCCGCGCGAGACCTCGCCCTCGACGTAATGCAGCACGCTGTCGTTCCGCGGCAGCGTCTTCGCCAACGCTAGCAGCTTGCGCACGGCGTCGTTGGCCTTCCTCGGCGGATAGCGATCGAGAGCCGCGTCGAGCGTACCCATCCTGCCCGGCCACGATTGCGCGCCGGCGGTGGCGACGACCGCGGGCGTCCGGAACCACGACACGACCCAGACGACGAGCGCGATCGCGACCAGGATGACCAATGCCTTCTTCATCGCCCGCGCAGCATAGCCAAAGAACTTTGCGTCGCCAAGCAGAAGGTCGCTTGCGTGCGCGCGATCCGTGCGGGGGGGAGGGTGCGTCGCGGTCCACGGTACGGGCGCTCGCGCGCTGATCTCACGCCGCCGCGTTTCCCGCTCAGTGTCATCCTGAGCCCCGCAGAGGGCGAAGGATCCGTACCTTCAGGCGCAGCGCGAGATCGGTACGGATCCTTCACAGTCTTCGCTGCTCAGGATGACAGCGGGGAGGGCCGCACGCCGTGTCATCCTGAGCCCCGCAGAGGGCGAAGGATCTCCTGATGCAGGCGGAAAGCGCACATGCCGGGAGATCCTTCACAGTCTTCGCTGTTCAGGATGACACTGCGGTGAAAGTGCGTGGCCTGCTCACCCGT
>JAFAVZ010000153.1 GCA_019242175.1 Acidobacteriota bacterium | reverse complement strand
GCGCGGAACCGAAGGAGCTTTCGTGACAGACATCTTCATCGTCAACGGCGCCCGGACGCCGATGGCGGAATACAACGGACACTTCAGCGACGTCTCCGCCATCGATCTCGCCGCGGCCGCGGCCACCGAGGCGCTTTCGCGCAGCGGCGTTTCGGCGGAGAGCATCGATCACGTCATCGTCGGCAACGCCCTTCAGACCTCGGGCGACGCGATCTACGGCGCGCGCCACGTCGGACTCAAGGCCGGCGTGCCGAAGGAAGTGCCGGCCCTGACGGTGAACCGTCTCTGCGGCTCCGGCATCCAGTCGATCATCAACGCCGCCGAGCAGATCCAGCTCGGCGAGGCGCAGACGGTGCTCGCCGGCGGCATGGAGAACATGACCCAGGCGCCGCACGTCGTACGCGGCGCGCGCAAGGGGCTGAAGTTCGGCGCCGCGCCGATGGAAGACTCGCTGATGGTCGCGCTCCTCGACACTTACTGCGGCCTCTACATGGCCCAGACCGCCGAGAATCTCGCGCGCAAGTACGAGATCTCCCGCGAAGAGCAGGACCGTTTCGCGCTGCGCAGCCAGCAACTCGCCGCGGACGCGATGCAGAAAGGCCGTCTCCAGGAAGAGATCGTGCCGGTCGCCGTCGGCCGCAAGGGCGAGAAGGTGGCGGTGGACGATCACGCCCGCCCCGAGACGACGATGGAAGGCCTCGCGAAACTGAAGCCCGCGTTCTCGAAGGACGGCTTCGTGACGGCCGGCAACGCCAGCGGCATCGTCGACGGCGCCGCGATGGTCGTCGTGGCCTCCGAGGCGCAGGCGAAGGACAAACAGCCGCTCGGCCGCATCGTTTCCTGGGGCATCGCCGGCTGCGATCCCGACGTCATGGGCATCGGTCCCGTCCCCGCGGTGAAGATCGCGCTGAAGAAGGCCGGGATGCAGCTCGCCGACATCGACCTCGTGGAGCTGAACGAGGCGTTCGCCGCCCAGGCGCTCGCTGTGGCCCGCGAACTCGGCATCGACATGGACAAGCTGAACGTGAACGGCGGCGCCATCGCCCTCGGCCACCCGCTCGCGGCGTCCGGCACCCGCCTCGTGCTGACCGTTCTGCACGAGCTCCGCCGCCGCGGCCAAAGGTACGGCCTCGCGACGGCCTGCATCGGCGGCGGGCAGGGAATCGCGATGATCGTGGAGAGGGTGGCGTAAAATCAGGCGATGATCGACGTACGAGAGGCGGTTCACGCGGCAGTGAAGTTTGCGCGTGAGGTCTACGGGAAGGAACTGATCGACGCGCGGCTCGAAGAGGTCGAGCTGACGGAGGATCGGAAGTTCTGGTTGATCACTCTCGGGGTGCGCCTGACGACAGCCGTCCCGGCAGCTCTCGCGGCAGTTCGGTCGGCCATCGGTGGCGAGATCGTCGATGCCGGCGACCGGGAGTACAAAGCTTTTCGCGTCGACGCCAATACCGCCGAAGTGCGAAGCATGAAGATGCGGATCGTCGCGTAGTGAAGTGGCTCGATCAGCTCATCGCCAAGACGCGACGAGCCGGCTTGCTCATCGATGCGAACATCCTGCTTCTTCAGGTGCTAGGTCGTTTTAAGCCCCAGCTCATCGGGTCCTCGACCAGGCTGGAAAAGTACACTCGGGTGGACTTGGATCTAGTCAACCGTCTCGTGCGTCGTTTCGACAGGCTCGTCACCACGCCGCATATCCTGACGGAGGTGAGTGATCTCGCCCCCGACGAGTACTGGTCGGCGTTTGTCAACGATCTGATGGTGTTCGATGAGACGTTTGTTCCGGCGCGTGAGCTCGTGCTTGGGGGCGACATCCAGCGCCTTGGGCTGGCCGATGCGGCCATCGCGCGTTGCGCGCAGGAAGGCGTCTTGGTCCTGACTGACGATCTCCCTCTCTCCCAGCGCCTGGCAAAACGCCGCCACCACGTTCTCAACCTGAATCACCTTCGCACGTACCTCCTCGCATGACCGCAGGAAGTTCATCGCCCGTCGGCGTGTTTGCCCGGCCCGTGAAGACGATTCTGGTCTTGATGCTCGCCCTCGCGTTGCCCCTCGCGGCCGCGGAAAAGCCCACCGTCACGCTCGACGTGAAGGACGCAGAGCTGCGCCCCATCCTCAAAGACATGCAGCAGCAGTGCGGCATCAAGAACCTCGTTCTCGATCCGGACGTGGAGGGGAGTGGGGCCACCTTCCTGTTCCGCGAAGTCCCATGCGAGCGCGCGTTCGACGTCGTGTTCCAGACCTTTGGATTGACGTACGTCGTCTATGAGCAGACGTCCGTGGTCCATGTGAGCCGGCGCAAATGAAGGGGCGTACGGCGATCAAGATCGCGTTGGTGCTGGTCATCGCCGGCGTCGTCGGCGCGCTCTACTTCACGCCTGTGCGGCAGTACATGGACCGCGCGCATCTCGTCGTCGCGGTCGACTATCTGCGCGGGCTTTGGTACGCGCCGATCATCCTCATCCTGGCGTACGCGATCGGCTGCGTCTTCGCCATTCCGGCGAGCCTCTTCATCATCGCCTCGGGCGTCGTGTGGGGCTGGCTCCTCGGCGGCATTTACGCGATGATCGGCGGCGTTCTCGGCGCCACCTTGTCGTTCCTCGTCGGACGCTTCGTCGGCGAGGGGATGCTCGACCGCTTCGGCGCGATCGGACGGAAGGTGCGGAAGCAGGTCGACAACGCCGGCTTCAAGTCGCTCCTCGTGCTGCGCCTCATCCCGCTCTTTCCGTTCGCGGTCCTGAACTACGGTGCCGGCGTCGCGGGCGTGCAGCTCTCCGATTTCATCTTCGCCACGGCCCTCGGCCTCGCTCCTTCGAACTTCGTGTTCGCCTACTCGGCTCACTCCCTGTACGAAAACACGATGTCGCAAGGGGAGGCGCTGACGCGGCTGGCCATCGTCGCCGGGCTGCTGCTCGTCGTCGTCCTCGTTCCATCCCTCCTGAAACGGCGGATGACGCGCAGCAACGGAAACAGTGCACCGGACCGTGTGCTATAGTGATCGACCCGTCGTAGTGCGGCGGTTCAACCTATGATCGAGATCCAGATCCATCCGAGCGACATCCGTCGCAAGGTCCGGTACCTGTTTTTCGACCGCCGCAGGGTGGTGGTCGCGATCATTCTTTTGACCGTCGTCCTGGCCTCGATCATCGGCTCGATGACCGCTGCGCCCACCGTCATCCGCCGCGTTTACAAGACCAACACCCTCAACCTGATGCGTCAGGAGCGGGACATCCAACGCGAACGGCTCCGGGAGAACGTGACCCAGATGTCGTCGCTGGAGCGGTCGCTCGAAGAGCATCAGGTGCGCGTCGGGAAGCTGATCACCGTCTACGGTCTGGAACGCACGCTCGGCACGGGCGGCTTCTCGTTCCCGATCGAGAAGGCCGGCTCCACCGACAAAGAGCTCGACTCCGCGCGCCGCCGCGAGATCGCGTTGCAGCACGCGATGGAGCGCCTCCAGCAGCAGCTCGAACTGCTCTCGCAGTACGAGCAGGCGAACACGGAGCTGGTGCGCCACACGCCGTCGATCCTGCCGCTGCCGTCCGACCAGTTCGTCCTGACGTCGCCCTTCGGCATGCGCATCTCGCCGTTCACCCGGCAGAGCGATTTCCATAAAGGCCTCGACCTCTCCGCGCCGACCGGCACGCCGGTGTACGCGACGGCGGACGGTGTCGTCAGCTTCGCCGGCCGGTATCCGATCTCCCAGAGCGTGGCGTGGTGGCGCTTCGGCAACGTCGTCGTCGTCAACCACTCCGACCGCTTCATCACGATCTACGGCCACTGCGACACGACCAAGGTGCGGTCGGGGCAGCAGGTTCGCCAGGGCGAGATCATCGCCACGGTCGGCTCGACCGGCTGGAGCACGAACTCGCACCTGCACTACGAGATCCGCAGCGACCTCGAGGCGCCTGGGACGTACGCGCCGGTGGACCCGCGGATCTATATCCTCAACTACCAGTGGAACAACGAGGCGTCGTTGTTGATCAAGGCGCGGACGGTGAAGGAATACAAGGACTTCGATCCGCTGCCGTCGGCTTTCATCGGGCGTAGGAGGGTGTGATGACCGCAGCTGCCGAGCAATCGAATTTCCCCACCATGATCATCCCCCGCGGAACGGAAATCCGCGTCAACTCCCACGGGCAACTCTCCATCAAGACCCCGGGCAACCTCGTGATCCAGAACTCCGGTAACTACTCGGAGCTGGAGTCGACGAACGGCTCGATCCGCATCGAAGAGAACGTGAACGTCGAGGCGGTGAGCGTGCGCGCCGCGCAGGCCTGTTTCGTTCAGGGCTCGCTCACGGCGTGGAAAGTCCACGCCCGCCGCGTCGCTCTGGAAGACAAGGCCCGCGCGTACATCATGCTCCTCGAGTCGGAGCAGCTCGAGATCGCGCGCAGCGCGCGCCTCGTCGGCAACTTCGCCAACGAGAAAGAGCTGTTCCTGATGATGGGCAAGTTCACGTCCCAGCTGAAGGAACTGCCCGGCTCGGTCGACATCACCCACGTGGCGCCGATCGAAGGTCGCCCCGCGATCTCGGCCACGGCCGCGGCGCCCCAGCCGCCGATTGCCACGACCGCCGCGCACAAGCTCGATGAAGGGATGCAGCTGCGCGTCGCGCAGACGATCCTGGAGCGCGAGCTCGCCCGCACCGACTTCCCGCCGCGGGAAGCCGAGGCATTGCGCGAACTGCTTTACGCGGTGCGCGAGCAGAACATGCAACGCATCGCGCTCATCTACCGCGACGCGTTCTCCGAGATCAGCAAGCCGTCCGACGCGTTGCGCCAGGCGTACGAGCATCTCGACCAGCACATGACTCAGCGCCAGTCGTCGTAGCGCGCGACCGGACGCAGCGGCGGCTGGCGACGTCTTCCGCCGAAGAGCACGATCAGAATCATCCCGGCCACGAATCCGCCTATGTGGGCGAAGTAGGCCACGCCGCCCATGTCGTTGCCCGTCTGCCCGATCGAGCCGACGCCGTCGAAGAACTGGATCACGAACCAGAACCCAAGCAGGAAGATCGCCGGCAGCTCGCGCACGGTGATGAAGAACACGATCGGGATCAGCGTCAGCACGCGCGCGTTCGGGAAGAGGACCAGGTACGCGCCGAGCACGCCGGCGATCGCGCCCGATGCACCGATCGACGGCAGCGTCGAGCCGGGATTCGCCAGCGCGTGGGCGAACGTTGCGACGATGCCGCACAGCACGTAGAAGAGCAGATAGCGGAAGTGGCCGAGCCGGTCTTCGATGTTGTCGCCGAAGATCCAGAGGTAGAGCATGTTGCCGCCGAGGTGGAGAAATCCTCCGTGCAGGAACATCGAAACGAAGATCCGGATCGCCTCGGGCATGAACGTGCCGGCTTGCCAGAAACGCGCGGGGATGAAGGCGACCTGGAAGAGCGCGCGGTCGAGATTCGGACCGAGGGACAGCTCCCAGAGGAACATGAGGACGTTGATGACGATGAGGATCACGTTCACGACCGGCACCGTGCGCCGCGGGTTCTCGTCGCGAAGAGGAATCAACGCATCACCTCCATCGTGCGCGCCGGGTCGATCGTCTGGATGAACGTGCCGGTGCCGAGCTCGAAGCCGGCCACGGCGCCGAAGCGCGGGAAGAGATCGACGTACCAGTGCCCGCGCTCCACGCGCGGGAAGTTGACGAAGATCCAATTGTAAGACTCGGAGACGCGGCGCATGCGTGCCGCGGATGCCTGCAGCATCGCGGCCAGATCGGCGTCCCTGGCAAGCGAGGTCATCTCCGCCGCGTGGCGCTTCGGAATCAGCCACTGCTGGTACGCCATCGTCGCGGCTTCCGGCGCGACGCGCACGAATGTCTCGTTTTCGTCGATGACGTTGATTCGCGCCGCGTCGCACAACGGACAGCCGCGCTCGAATGCTCGTCGCTCGCGCTCGATGCGCGGCGGGACGAAGTCGAGTGCGACGAGCTGCGAGTGAAGATGGCGCAACGTCGCGCCGGCGAGCGCGCCGTGGTTCTTGAAGAGTGCGACATACTTCGCGTCGACCGACGCATAGCGCTCGCGATACGTGCGCACGATCTCCGTCGCATCGAGCTCTTCGAACTGCGCATCGTGCTCGCGCGCCTCGATGATCACCTCGTGATGCGCGCTCGCCGGGTACTTGTTCGGCACGACGCGCACGCGCCACGGATCGCCGATGCGCGCCAACTCCGGCGGTGTCTCATGCTCCTGCCCTGGACAAAACGGACAAGCAGGCTCGGGTGCGTTGCCGAATGCGTTCGGTCGCACGCTGCGGTCGGGCGCGAAGAGGATCGGCTCGCCGCTCAACAGCTGATGGCGAACCGTCACGGCTTCTCCAGCCGCTTCGCCAGCGCGAACCGCTGCACGATGCCGAGGAGCCCGAAGACGACGAGCACGCCGGCCATCCACTCCTGGATGTGCCGATCCGCCCAGCCGTTCGTGTAGAGGATGTAGGAAACGATCGGGAACACGATCAACGCGAGGACGAATTCGCCGCGCCCAACGGAGTCATAGTTGCGCTCCCGCCACGTGGCCTCGATCTGCGTGCCGATGTAGCCGTTGAGCATGATGATGATCACCGCGACGACGATCAGCTCTTCGCGCACCTGATTGCCGAGGAGCCAGCCGGCGGCGACCGCCGTGTCGCTGATGCGGTCCATGACGTGATCGAGAAAGTCGCCGTACCGCGTCTGCCGCTGCTGCTCCCGCGCGACGATGCCATCCAACGCATCCGCCAACCCGCCGATCGCGATGAAGGCGATGGCGACCAGAAAGAGAACCGGCCTCCTCGCGCCGAGATAGAGGCAGGCTGCGCCGCCAAGATTGAGGAGGAGGGCAAGGATGGTGATCGCGTTTGGCGAGAGCGGCGACCGACGCGCCATCGGACCGAGCCAGCTACCGAGACGCTGCCGCCAGACGTTCACGCGGGGATTGTATTGCTACGGACTCGCTTGTCATCCTGACCTGCGAAGACAGGGAAGGATCTCCCGGCACAGGCGATCACCGTCCAAGCCGGGAGATCCTTCGCCGTCTTCGCGACTCAGGATGACAGCGTCCGTGCAGTGTCATCCTGAGCGGAGCGAAGGATCCGTACCTTCAGGCGCCGCGCGAGATCGGTACGGATCCTTCGCCGTCTTCGCGGCTCAGGATGACACCGCGTTCACAACTTCACCGGCCGCCACCACCGGAAACACCACGCGCACCGGCCCCGTCTGGATCGTTGAGTGGCGCATGCGGCTAGAACGACGAGCGCGAGCGATGCGAGAACGGCGGTCGCATGGCCGACGCTTACAATGCACCATGATCCAACGCGCGCTCCTCATCGCGATGTTTGCCGCGTTGCCGCTGAGAGCGGCCACCGTCTACCGCGTCGACTTCGACCCGCTCGGCGAGAGGCAGGAAGTGGGCAGCGCGAGGGTCACGATCGACGGTGACAAGGTTCGCGTCGACTACGAGCAGCAGGACACGCCACGCGCCTCGGCGATTTCGACGGACGGCGGCGCCACGTTCGCCTCGCTCGATGGCCAACCGTTCACCATCCAGCCGCTTGTGCTGCGCCTCC
>JAFAVZ010000565.1 GCA_019242175.1 Acidobacteriota bacterium | reverse complement strand
AGTGCTCGCGATCCGTTACGGCATTCGGAAACGCGCGGCGATGAAGAAGATCGTCGTGCCGGTGCATCCGAAGCAGACGTCGCACAAGGCGCTCGACCTCGCGGCGGCGATCGTCCGCCATGACGGGGGCGAACTGCATCTGCTCACGATTTGCGAGGAGTCGGATCGCGCGGTCGCGCAGTCGCACATCGACCAGCTGTCGTTGGAGGGCATCGACGTGCAACGCTCGGTGGTGCACGGAACGGACGTCGAGAAAGAGATCGTCCGCTACGTCGACAAGCAACGCGGCGACGCGTTGTTCCTCAATGCCGCGCACGAGCCGGGTCAGGTGAAGATCGATGTCGTGCGCGCCGTCGAGACGCCGGTGATGATCGTGCCGTGACGCTCGTGCCGTGACGAACGTCGCGTGACGAACGTGCCGTGACAAACGTGCCGGCGGGCTTCAGCCCGCCGAAGGACCGGCTGAAGCCGGTCCCCACATTCATTCACTCACTGATCACTGCATCGCGCTCGCGAGCTCCGCGACCGACGGCCAGCGCCGGTACGAACGTGCCGTGACAAACGTGCCGACGGGCTTCAGCCCGCCGGAGGACCGGCTGAAGCCGGTCCCTACATTCATCCACTCACTGATCACTGCATCGCGTTGGCGAGCTCCGCGACCGAGGGCCAGCGCCGGTACGAACGTGCCGTGACAAACGTGCCGGCGAGCTTCAGCCCGCCGGAGGACCGGCTGAAGCCGGTCCCTACATTCTTTGAATCACCGCATCGCGCTGGCGAGCTCCGCGACCGAGGGCCAACGCTGCGTCGCATCTTTGGACAGCGCGCGATGGATGGCTGACGCGACCGGCAACGGCACATTCGTGAGCGGCTCGGGCTCGACTTCCGTCTGGCTCTTCACCACCGCCGCGAGATCGGTGCACATCGCGAAAGGATGCATCCCGGTCAGCAGTTCGTACGCGATCAGCGCAAGGCTGTACTGGTCCGAGCGCGCGTCGGCGTCGGCGCCGCGCAGCAGCTCGGGCGCGATGTACATCAGCGTCCCTACGATGCCCACGCTCTGCCCCGATTGCACGAGCGTCGCCTCGTCGTCGCCGATCGGGCCGGACATCTTCGCCAGCCCGAAGTCGAGCACGCGCGGCGTCGCCGTGCCGCGGTCGCGGTCGGGCACGATCATGATGTTCTCCGGCTTGAGGTCTCGGTGCACGATGCCGGAGCGATGCGCGGTGTCGACCGCGTCAGCAATGGGTAGGAAGATGTCCAGCATCGCGCCGAGGTCCAACGCGCCGCCGTTGATCGTCCGCCGCAGCGTCTGCCCCTCGAGATACTCCATCACGAGATACGCGTGTTTGCTCGACGGCAGCACCCCGAAGTCGTGGATCGTGATGATCGCCGGATGGCGCAGCCGGGCCACGATGCGCGCCTCGCGCTCGAAGCGGCCGCGCATCGAAGAGCTGCCGACGAGATGCCCCAGGAGCACTTTGATCGCGACCGGCCGATTGAGCCGCTTCTGCGTCGCCATGTACACGGAGCCCATGCCGCCGCGGCCGAGCAAGCGCGTGACGACGTACTTTTCGTCGATGGTGCGCGGCACGCCGTCTTCGCGCACGAGCGACTGTTCGTCGACGTCGCACTGCACGTGCTCCGATGAAAAGCAGCGCCCGCAAACGGTGCAGATGCGCAGCTCGTCGAGCAACGGCGTCGGCGTCGGGCCGCCCTGCGATGCCCACACGAACGACGGCGATTTCTTGAGCCGCGAGTAGTCGAACGTCAGCGCCAGCTGCGCCGCCACCGTCCGCAGCAGTTCCCGATCCTCCCGCCCATAAGGCTCCTCGGACATCCTTTCGCCGAGGACGACGATGCCTCCGAGCCGGTTCTCGATGACGAGCGGCACGAGGAGGTATGCGTCGGAATCGCGCAGCCAGTCGCGTTCCGCCTGCGGCAGGCGAAGCACGAGCGGACGCGAGTGCCGCGAATGGAGATCGAGCGGATCGTCATCCGTCGCGAGCAACGTTGCGAGTGCCGCGGTCGTCGGCAACGCCGGCGGCGCGGTCGAGGCGTCGCCGCGCGAGAGCTCGCGGCGGAACTCCTGCTCGTCGTCGTAGCGCTGCCAGATCGAGATGTGCTTCGGATGGAGCGCCTTCTCGATCTCGTCCAGCGTGACGCGCGAGAGGCCGAAGAGATCGGAGCCATCCCGCACCATCGACACGACGTGGAGCAGCAACTGGCGCGCGTCGTACTGCTCGCGAAAGAAACGACGGTCGAGCGCGTCCAGCACGCGCCGGCGATAGCTGGCGACGAGCACCAGCGGCAGGATGACGAGGATGTAGATCGCCGGCGTCCCGGTCAGCAGCGTCTGGAGCGACGAGTTGCGATGCGCCCAGAGGAACGCGGCGAGGCCGACGAGCGGGAGCGACATCAACACGAAGAGCGTGCCGCGGGCGAACGCGTATTGGAGCGAGCGCCGCACGAGGACGCGCACGTTGTACATGCGGTGGCGCACGACGGCGTACGCGTAGATCCAAGACGCGGCGAAGACCGTGACCTTGTTCAGGATTTCACCGCCGCGCGACCAGGCGGCGCCGAGGTCGAGGCGGGAGATCACGATGGAGACGATGAAACCGAGGACGCCGGGCAGCATCGCGATGAAGATCATCCCGACGCGGCGCTTCGGATTGCGGTCTTCGATGCGGAAGAAGCGCACGGCGAGGACGACGAGCGCCGCGACGAGGATCGAGGGGCCGAGGAGGAAATAGACCTCGTCCGTGATGGTGCCCGGGCCGGAGAGGCGATGGAGACCGGCGGCGAAGACTTCGAGGAAGATCGGGAGCGAGACGAGGTACGGCAGCGCGTTCCAGATCGGCTTCACCCGCACGCCGCTCTCGCTCGGGAAGATGACGGCGAAACGCAGACAGGCGGCGAAGAAGACGGCGACGAAGTACGCGTCGATCGCATAGATCGCGATGCGCGCAATGGTGGGCAGCACCGCGAGCGTTGCGCCCATCCCGGCGGTGTCGCCGAGGAAATTGCCGCCCGCCCAGGCGACGAGGGAGATCGCGGAGAGGCGCGCGTCCTGATTGTTCGGCCGCAGCACGAGCAGCACGATGCCGAGGCACAGCATCCAGACGTTCAGCGGAAAAATGAGGTAGCTCTCGACGGCCCAGAGCACGCGCCCGAGGCCGGCGCGCAAGGCGTCGCGGCGGGACTGCTCGAACGGGACCGCTTCGATGTTCAACGTTCCGCGATCGGTCACGACCGGAACCACGTCGCCACTCTTCACGAAGTAGAGAGGATTGACACCGCGGCCGATCTTCTCCCCCCGAATCGCACGCACGAAGTCGCCGTTGCGGAGGCCGGCGCGCTCCGCCGAGCCGCCCGGAATCACGTTCGACACCTTGCCGCTCTGGCGCGAGTACTCGAACTGCAACGTCGGCCGACTGAGGACGCTGACGAACACGAACAGGACGAGCGCCGAAGCGGCAGCGACCTGCAGCCAGGAGAAGAGCACGATGCGTTTCACGGATGTCCCAGCCATTATGATCGCGCGATGCGCATCCGTCCCGCTACCGCCGACGACGTTTCTCTCATCCACCACTTCATCCGCGAGCTCGCGCGCTACGAGAAGCTCGAGCACGAGGTGCAGACCACGGACGAGTTCCTGCGCGAGACGCTCTTCGGCGAGAAGCGGTATGCGGAGGTGATCTTCGCGGAAGAAGACGGGCGGCCGGTCGGCTTCGCCCTCTTCTTTCACAACTACTCCACATTCCTGGCCCAGCCCGGCATCTACCTCGAAGACCTGTTCGTGATCCCCGAGGCTCGCGGGAAGGGCTACGGCAAGATGCTGCTCGCTGAGCTTGCGCGGATCGCCGTGGAGCGCAAGTGCGGGCGCATCGACTGGGCGGTGCTGAACTGGAACCAGCCGGCGATCGACTTCTATGCGTCGATCGGCGCCGTTCCGATGACCGAGTGGCACGTGCGCCGCCTCATGGGCGACGCGTTGCACAAGCTCGCCGCTACTGCGCCCGCTCCATGATTTCCTTGCCCAGCGGCAACGACTCGAGCACGACGTCGCCAATCACGTCGAAGCCGTTGTCGCCGTTCGTGAAGACGATCAGCCCCTGCTTCGACTTCGGCAGGAGGATGATCAACGTCTTGACGCCTTCGTCCGAGCCGCTGTGGATCAACGCGTACTCGCCGTTCGAGAAGCCGGGCTGCAGTTCCCAGCCGAGCGTCATCGCGCCCTTGCCGCCCATCGCCGCCTGCGGCTTCACCATCTCCTCGAACAGAGCTTGCGGCAATCCCGCGCCGGCGAGGATCCACGCGCCGAAGCGGCCGTAGTCTTCGACGGTCGTCAACAAGTTGTCCGCCGCGTTCGCGCGCATCGTCTTGTACTTCGTGTACACATTCGCGCCGTTCTTGTCGTGCCAGCGCGCGAAGCGGCTCTCCAGCGAATCGTCCCAGACGAAACGCGTGTCGCGCATGCCGAGCGGATCGAAAATCTCCTGCTTCGCCAGCTCCGGCAACGTCTTCCCGAACTTCGCCTCCAAGGCGCGCCGCAGATACTCGAACCCTTCGCCCGAGTAGCCGAACTTCGTCCCTGGATCGGCCTGAAACGCGAGCTTCTTGTCCCGCCAGTTCGGAAATCCAGTTTGGTGACTGAGCACGTGCCGCGTCGTCAGCTTCTGCGCGCGCGGATCGTCGGCGACGTCGGGATCCACCCAGAACTTCGCCAACGGCTTGTCGAGATCCCACCGCCCGGCGGCGACCAGTTTCAATGTGAGCATCGTCACCACCGGCTTCGTGAGCGACGCCACGTTGAACACCGCGTCGTACGGCGCCGGCGAGCCTTTCTGCAACTCGCCGTAGACGCGCACCTCGCGCAGCTTCCCATCACGCGCGATCCCGATTCCGACCGCGGGCACTTTCGAAGCGGCGAGCCGCGCGTCGATGGACTGCGCGCTTGCAGAAACCGCAAAAAGAAGGAGGAGAAGGACGGCACTCTTGCGCATTCGCAGTACACGTACGTGGCAGACGGCACCAGAGTTGCGAATGGATGAGGAGGTCAGCCGAGGCTAGGCCAACCAACGGACCGGCGCGTCGCCGGTGCCAACCAGCGCACCAGCCCGTGGCTGGTGGCCCCGGAGGGATTCGAACCCCCGACTTGCTGCGTGTAAAGCAGCCACTCTAACCGCTGAGTTACAGGGCCATCATGAGCATCCTAACATCTCGGAGTAAACTCCAAACCCTTCCATGCTCTTACTGAAGCGCAAGTCGCGCATCCTCCTTCTCGACGACGACGTCGCCATCCAGAAACTCGTCGGACTCCTGCTGAAACGGGCCGGCCACCGCGTGGACGTCGTGGGCAAAGGCAACGACGCGATCCACGCGATCGAGGCCAACCAATACGACGCCCTGCTGCTCGATCTGATGATGCCGACCGAGGGCGGGATGACCGTGATGAAACACCTGAAGGAGAAGAATCCGCAGTTGCTCAAGCGCGTGATTCTGCTCACCGCGACGCCCGCCGGCGTGCTGAACACCGTGCGGAATGACGTGGCGGCGATCGTCCACAAACCCTTCGAGCCCGACGAGCTCCTCTCCGCCATCGACCGCCTCGGCAGCGCCGAAGAGTGATTTTTTGCGTCTACAGCACGTAGAAGGCCGGTACGCGATCTGCCGCCTCGATCCTCTCGATCCGATCCCTTCCTGGGCGGATGGCGCCGGCTTCGTGAGCATCACCCGGACGCCTTCCGAGCTGTCGATCGTTTGCGATGAAAGGCGCGTTCCTGTGGACGTCAAAGCGGAAAGGGGTTGGCGCGGGATCGGCGTCGAAGGCCCGATCGACTTCGCCGTCACCGGCGTCGCCGCCTCGCTCACCGGCGCGCTGGCGAAGCACGGCATCAGCGTCTGCCTCGTGGCCACGTACGACACCGACTGGCTGTTCGTGAAAGAAGAGGCGCTGGAACGCGCGATCGTCGCGCTACGGGAAGCTGGTCACGAAGTCGGCTGATCGCCTTCGGTCTGCTTCTTCGACTTCGCGTTCGCCTTCGGCTCCGGCGGCGTGACCCGGCGTTCGGCGACGATCCGCACGCAGCTCTCGATCATGTCCGCCAGTTGGATGGTGTTCACGGGCTTGCGGATCGCGATCTGCACGAGATCGACGTCGAGGTTCGGGATCGCGCCGTTGCCGACGAGAGCCAGGACGATCGGCCACTCCTGCTGCGGCAGGCGGCGGATGCGTTCCAGGAGCTGGATCCCGTCGATCTTGGCGAGGCCAAGGTCGAGGACGATGACGGCGTAGCGCTGTTCTTCGAGCTTCTCGGCTGCTTCCTGGCCGTCGCCAGCCGTGTCGCTGAAGACGTCCGCGTCGAGGAGGCGCTTGAAGAGACGGCGTCTCAGTTCGGAATCGGCGTCGGCGATGAGAACCTTTTGCTCCATCGGTTGTGTCCGTCGTCAAGGCACTACAAATATTTTGCCAACAGCGTGCGAAGCCGGCTTTGTGGCGCTCGGCTCCCGGCGCGGGGCGAGCCGCGCCTACAGCGGGCGGCCGAAAACCGCTTCCAGCCGGTCGCGGTAACTGCGGCCCAACGGGATTTCGGCGCCGGTGCGGAGGCGGATCGCGTAATCGCCGTGAAACAGCGCGCGGATCTCGACGATCGCGTCGACGTTCACGATGGCCGAGCGATGGACGCGCACGAAGCGGCGTTTGTCGAGCTGCGACTCGAGATGCGTCATCGTCTCCCGAATGAGATGCGACTCGCGCCCGGCGTGCACGCGCACGTAGTTGTCCGCCGCCTCCACCCAATCCACCTCCGCCACCCGCAGAAACGTGATGCGCCCGCCGCTGCGGATCATCAGCCGCTCCAGCGCCGCCGGCTTGGCCTGTTGCTGCTGCTCGCCGACGGCCTTCGCCAACGCGAGCAATTTCTCCTGCAACCCTTCCCCTTCCTGCAGCTGCGCGCGGGCGCGTTGCATCGCGCGCTGGAACCGCTCGCGGTCGAACGGCTTGAGGATGTAGTCGAGCGCCTGTACCTCGAACGCGCGCACGGCGTATTGATCGAACGCCGTGACGAACACGACGTGCCGCGCAGTCTCCCCCGCTTCGCTGAGGACGTCGAAGCCGTTGCAGCCCGGCATCTGGACGTCGAGGAAGACGAGGTCGGGACGCGTTTCGCGGATGGCTTTGATGGCCTCATCGCCATTCGCACATTCGCGCACGATCTCCACATCCCCCTCGGTCGCAAGCATCGTGCGGATCTTCTGCCGCGCGTGGCGTTCGTCGTCGACGATGAGCGTGCGGATCTTCATGTGTGAAAGGGAACGATCATCGTGACCATCGTGCCACCGCCCGGCGCGTTCGCGAGCTCGAAGCGGTAACGCTCTCCATACAATTGCGCGAGCCGTGCGCGCGTGTTCGCGACGCCGATGCCTTCCCGCCGCGGCACGCCCGCGAGCATCGGCCGCAGTCCCGGGCCGTCGTCGCGCAGGCGGATCTCGAGCTGGCCATCTTCCCGCTGCGCCGTGATCTCCAACCTCCCGCCTTCCGGACGCGGCGCAATTCCGTGGCGGATCGCGTTCTCGACCAACGGCTGCAGCGAGAAATTCGGCACCCGAGCCTCCAGCGCCTCGGGCGCAATGTCGACGCTGACGCGCAGCCGGTCTTCGAACCGGATGCGCTCGATGTCGAGGTAGCGCTCCAGGAGGTCCATCTCTTCTTTGAGCGTGACCTCGGCCGCCGCTTCCTTCTCCAGCGTGAGGCGGAGGAGCTCGGAGAGGCGGGACATCATGGCGTCGGCGGCCTCGATGTCCGTGTACATCAGCGAGGAGATCGTGTTCAGCGTGTTGAAGAGAAAGTGCGGATTCAGCTGCATCTTGAGCGCTTGCAGCTGCGCCTGCGAGAGCCGCGTCTCGAGCTGCGATGCGCGCAGCTCGCGGTCGCGGAACTTCACGTAGTAGTCGAACGCGTAGTAGCAGAACAGGATGACGAAGTACGTCGGCAGCGACGACTGGAAGTTGTCCAGCACCGCCTGCGCGATCGGCTTGGCCTGCATGTCGTCACGCGCGTGGCCGAAGTGGCGGAGGAGATTCTCGGCGATGACGATTTGCGCGAGCGTGAGGAGGATGGCCCAGAACGAGTGGATGACGAGGCTGAAGACCCACGTGCCGCGCTCGAATCGAAAGCGCCGCGCGACCCACACGACGAGCGGCACGGACAAGCCCCAGAGGTAGTAGTACGTGAGGTTGATCTGCAGCGCTTCGCCGAGGGGGCGACGGATGGGCGGCGGGTAGGCGATCATCAGCTGCGTGGCGAAGTAGAGCCCCGCCACCGTGGAGGCCAGGAAGATCGCGAATGCGGCCGCGGCGCGCGGGGATCGCATGACGCGATCGATGATAGCAAGGCCGGTTTCGGCGCTAGACTCGCGCGATGGCGATCGTCGGGACTTACCGAAAGAAGTCGAATCCGAATGTGCGCGTGCAGGTGTCCGAAGACAACGGCCGGTTCACGATCGCCGACGTGGGGACGACGAAGGGCGGCTTCAGCGGCTTCCTCTGGTCGAAGGTGAACCGCAATCCCGCACCCGACGACAAC
>JAFAVZ010000179.1 GCA_019242175.1 Acidobacteriota bacterium | reverse complement strand
AACCGCTTCGTTAAATCGAAGCTGCAGATTCTGGAGATCGATCAAGAGCTGCTGAAACGTCCGGTCAACGAGGGGTTCTCGGGCGGCGAGAAGAAGCGGAACGAGATTTTTCAGATGGCCGTGCTCGATCCGAAGCTGGCCATCCTCGACGAGACCGACTCCGGCCTCGACATCGATGCGCTGCGCATCGTGGCCAACGGCGTGAATCAGCTGAAGACCGAGAAACACGCGGTGCTCGTGATCACGCACTACCAGCGGCTGCTCAGCTATCTCGTGCCCGACTTCGTGCACGTGCTCGCGGGCGGACAGATCGTGCGCTCCGGCGGCAAGGAGCTCGCGCTGGAGCTGGAGCAGAAGGGCTACGAGTGGCTGGAGCAGGAGGTCGCGGCGCGATGACGGCCGCGGTGCAGCAGGACCTCCGGGAACAGGCCGCGGAGCGATTCCGCCAGCTCGGCTGGCCGACGCCGCGCCTGGAGGCGTGGAAGTACACGAACGTCGCCCCGATCACGCGCCGCGAATGGAAAAAAGCGACCGAGGCTCCGTCGAGCGTCGACCTGCGCGCCTCGAGCCTGCAAGGCCGCGCGCTCGCCGAGCTCGTGTTCGTGAACGGCAAGTATGTAGGGCCGGCTCTCCAGCCGGCCCCGTCGATCACGATCGGCTCCATCGCCGAAGCCCCGGAGTCGCACTACGCTCGCTACGCCGATTACGCGCAGCATGCGTTCACCGCGCTCAACACCGCCGAGGCTCAGGATGGGGCTTACGTTCATGTGACGGCGCCCGTCGAAGGCTTCGTCCATCTGCTCTTCATCGGCAGCGACGGATACGAATCGCATCCGCGCAATTTGATCGTCGCGGAACGCGGCGCGCAGCTCGCGGTCGTCGAGACGTACGTCGGCTCCGGCGCGTACTTCACGAATGCGGTGACGGAGCTCGTCGCGAAAGACGGCGCGGTGATCGAGCACACGAAGGTGATGTGCGAGTCGCTCGAGGCGTTCCACGTCGGGACGCTGCAGATCCATCAGGAGCGGTCGTCCTCCGTGACGTCGCACTGCATTTCGACCGGCGGCGCGCTCGTGCGCAACGAGATCAACGCCGCGCTCACCGGCCCCGGCGCGAGCGTCGTGCTCGACGGGCTGTTCGTGACGAACGGCACGCAGCACGTCGACAACCACACCGTGATCGATCACGCCAGCCCGCACTGCGACAGCCTGGAGATCTACAAAGGCATCATGGATGGCCACTCGCGGGGCATCTTCGACGGCACGGTGATCGTCCGTCCCGATGCGCAGAAAACGAATTCGCGGCAGATCAACAACAACCTGCTCCTCTCCGAGACGGCGATCGTCGACTCGAAGCCGACGCTGGAGATCCTCAATGACGACGTGAAGTGCAATCACGGCTCGACGATCGGCCAGCTGGACGACGAGGCGATGTTCTACCTCCGCTCGCGCGGCATCGGCGAGGAGGAATCGCGCAGCCTGCTGATCCACGCGTTCGCCGCGGAGCTGATCGACCGCATCAAGATCGAGCCGGCGCGCGAACAGGTGCGCCGCGCGTTGTTCGCGCAGTTGAAGGACCGACTGCCGGAGAGAAGGGGGAGCCGATGAGCGCCGAACCGAATGTCGTTCTGAGTCGCGAAGACGGCGAAGAGTCTCCTCGCAAGATCGGTACGGATCCTTCGCCGTCTACGCGGCTCAGGATGACAAAGTATGACGTCCAGCGCGTGCGCGAGGACTTTCCGATTCTGCGGCGCGAAGTGCGTGGCAATCCGCTCGTCTATCTCGACAACGCGGCCACCACGCAGAAGCCGCAGCAGGTGATCGATCGCCTCGTGCGCTATTACGCCGAGGAGAATTCGAATGTGCATCGCGGGGTGCACTACCTCAGCGAAGTCGCGACCGCCGCGTACGAAGGTGCGCGCACGACCGTGACGCGTTTCTTGAACGCGCGTTCGGAGAAGGAAATCGTCCTGACGCGGGGCACGACGGAAGGCATCAACCTCGTAGCCTATTCATGGGGCCGGAAGAACGTCGGCGCGGGCGACGAGGTGATCATCTCCGCGATCGAGCATCACTCGAACATCGTCCCCTGGCAGCAGCTGACGGAGGAGAAGAAGGCGACGCTGAAGATCATCCCGGTGAACGACGCCGGCGAGATCGACCTCGACGCCTACGCGAAGCTGCTCAACGAGCGCACGAAGCTGGTCGCCGTTGGCCACGCGTCGAATGCGCTCGGCACGATCAACCCGATCAAGAAGATGATCGCGATGGCGCATGACGCCGGCGCGGTCGTCGTGATCGACGGCGCGCAGGGCGTGCCTCATCTCACCATCGACGTTCAGGATCTCGACTGCGACTTCTACGCATTCTCCGGCCACAAGGTGTACGGCCCGACGGGCGTCGGCGCGTTGTACGGCAAGGAAGCGTTGCTCGAGGCGATGCCGCCGTTCATGGGCGGCGGCGACATGATCCTCTCCGTCTCGTTCGAGAAGACGACGTACAACGCGTTGCCCTACAAGTTCGAGGCGGGCACGCCGAACATCGCCGGCGTCATCGGTCTCGCCGCGGCGCTCGACTACGTCACGCACGTCGGACTGGAGCGCATCGCCGCGCACGAGCACGATCTGCTGCTCTACGCGACCGATCGCCTGCTCGGGCTCGACGGCATTCGCATCATCGGCACCGCCAGGGAGAAGGCGAGCGTGATCTCGTTCGTGCTCGAAGGCGTCCATCCGCACGACATCGGCACGATCCTCGATCAGGAAGGCATCGCGATCCGCACCGGCCATCACTGCGCGCAGCCGCTGATGATGCGCTTCAACGTGCCGGCCACCGGCCGCGCATCGTTCGCCCTGTACAACACGCGCGAGGAAGCCGACGCGCTCGTCGCCGGCCTGAAGAAGGTCATCGAGGTCTTCCGCTGATGTCCGACCTCCGCGAGCTGTACCAGCAGGTCATCCTCGACCACAACAAGAACCCCCGAAACTTCAAGGAGCTGCCGGCGGCCACTTCGAAAGTGGAAGGCTACAACCCGCTCTGCGGCGACCACTACACGATCTACCTGCAGCTCGACGGCGACACGATCCGCGACGTCGGCTTCACCGGCAACGGCTGCGCGATCTCCAAATCCTCCGCGTCGGTGATGACGAGCTCGGTGAAGGGGAAGACGAAGGAAGAGGCCGACCGGCTCTTCGACGTCTTCCAGAAGCTCGTCACCGGCCACGCCGCCGGTCTCGACGAAGCGGAGCTGGGACGCCTCGCGGCATTCTCGGGCGTGTCGGAGTTCCCGGCCCGCGTGAAGTGCGCGACGCTGGCATGGCACACGCTCCGAAGCGCGTTGCAGGGCATCGGCGAAAAGGTGAGCACGGAATGAACACACGCGAAGAAGTCACTTTCAGCCGCCAGGCGGATGCGGTGATGATCCCCAGCGGCGAACGGGTCCTCGTCCCCCAGGGCGCACAGGCCACCATCACGCAATCCCTCGGCGGCTCCTACACGCTGATCACCGACCGCGGGCTCATGATCCGCCTCTCCGGCAACGAAGTGGAGGCGATCGGCAAGACGCCCCAGGTCGTGGCCGGCAACGACGGCGAGCCGCTCACGCCGGAGAAGCTCGAGGAGCTGGTTTGGGATCAGCTCCGCACGTGCTACGACCCCGAGATCCCGGTCAACATCGTCGACCTCGGCCTCGTGTATCTCTGCGAGCTTTCCAACGCGGAGGAAGGCGAAGGGAAAGCGGTGAAGATCAAGATGACGCTCACCGCGCCCGGCTGCGGTATGGGTCCGGTGCTGGCGAACGACGTCCGCTCGAAGGTCGAGTCGCTGCCGGGGATCAAGAGCGCAGACGTCGAGGTGGTCTTCGATCCGATCTGGGATCGCAGCATGATGTCGGAAGCGGCGAAGCTGCAGCTCGGCATGATGTGGTGAGTCGGCCGCTGTACAATCGCGCCATCCAGCCCGGTTGACAGAGGAGAAGCCCCCCATGCCGTATTGCGCGTACTGCGGGAGCGACGTGCGCGATCCCGCCCGCTTCAACTGCCCGAGCTGCGGCAACCCGCACAACGGCGCGCCGCCTCCGGCCCCCATCCAGAACGCCGGCGAGACGAAGGCGGTCAGCATCGTCCTGATCCTGGTCGTCGTCGGGCTCTTCGTCGTGGCGTTCGTCGGCATCCTCGCGGCGATCGCCATTCCGAACCTGTTGACGGCGATGCAGCGCTCGAAGCAGAAGCGCACGATGGCCGACATGCGCACGGTCGCGACCGCGATCGAGGCCCGGGCGACGGACACGAATCAGTATCCGCGCGTGACGAGCTACTCCGAGCTCGGGCCGCAACTCGTGCCGACGTACATGAAGACGCTGCCGGCTTTGGACGGCTGGTCGCACGGGCTTCGCTACGAGTGCTGGGATGCGAACAACAGCGGCGTCTGCGACTCGTATGCGTTCGGCAGCGGCGGCAAGGATGGCGCGTTCGAGCACGCGTCGCTGCGCGACTACAGCGAGGACACGTCCACGACGAATTTCGATTGCGACATCGTCTACGGCAACGGCAAGTTCGTGCAGTGGCCGTCGGGAACGACGAGCCGATAGAGGAGGAGAGCGGCGTGTACTGTACTCAGTGTGGAACTCCCCGGCCGGACGGAGTGACCGTCTGCCCCGCGTGCGGCAAGCCCGCGCAGCAGTTCGGCGGTACGTATCAGCCGCCTCCCCCCATGACGCAGCAGATGCAACAGCAGTACGGCACGTACGGCGCGCCGGTGCCGCCGGTGGCGATTCCGAACTATCTCGTGCAGGCGATTCTCGTGACGCTCTGCTGCTGCCTGCCGGGCGGCGTGGTCGCGATCGTGTTCGCGTCTCAGGTGAATACGAAGCTCGCCGCGGGCGACGTCGCGGGGGCGATGGAGTCTTCGCGCAACGCGAAGATGTGGTGCTGGATTGGCTTCGGCGGCGGCCTGCTCGTCGCGATCGGCTACGGTGTGTTGGTGGGCATCGCGGGGATCGGTGGAGCGCTCAAGAGTTGATCCGCAACGCGCGCTGATCGTCTTCGGCGTGTTGGGCATCGCGGCGGTTGCCGCCGCGGTGCTCTATCGGTTCGAGCCGACGACGGCCGGCTTCTATCCGCAGTGCATCTTCCACGCGCTCACCGGGCTCGATTGCCCCGGCTGCGGCGCCACCCGCGCCGCGCATGCGTTGCTCCACGGCCGCTTTGCCCAGGCCTTCCACTTCAACCCGATGCTGCTGCTCTATGCGCCGGTGCTCGCATTCGGCGCGTACGACGCGGCGCGCTCGTTCGTGACGCATGCGCCGCTGCGCAACGTCACCACCCGGCCGTGGCTCGCCTGGTCCGTGGCATTCACCGTGACCGGGTGGTGGGTGGTGCGCAACACGCCGCTCTGGCTGGGCTAAGCCGGATGTAGGGGCCGGCTTTAGCCGGTCCGAGCCGGCTGAAGCCCGCTCCCACGACTCAGCGTGTCATTCCGAGCCGCGCAGACGGCGAAGAAATCCGTACCTTCAGGCGCAGCGCGAGCTCGGTACGGCTCCTTCACAGTCTTGCTGTTCAGAATGGCACCGCGTGCGCTCGGGCGGGTTCGTACAGGCGGGAACTGTTCTCCACGGGACGCGGGAGAAACGTGGGGCCGGCGCGTGGCCGGCCCCGGGAAGCATCAGCGGTGATCGCTGAACCAGGTCCACTGCCCGACCGGATGTCCGGCCTGGAGCTGTTGGGCCTGCATGTAGCCGTCGACCGCCGCCAACGCGGAGACGATGAACGACGGGATGCCGCAGAGGAACAGGCCGACGAACCAGACGACGATGGCGACGATGCCCTTCGTCTTCTGGCCCATGATGATGTAGCCGACGCCACCCGCGACGAGCAGGTTCAGCACCATCACGAGGATCGGATCCTTCGGCGGCTGGGTCGGGTAGACGAGGTCGCCGGCGCCTGTGCCACCGGAGGGCGGAGCGGGCGGCGGGGTGTAACTGCCGGGCGTATTGGTGTCCATTGAAGAGGTCTCCTACAGTTTCTCAGCGAAGTCGGTGATGACAGGAATGCGGAAGCGCTGCCCGCCCACGGCCTTCACGATGCAGAGGATCGAGAGGGCCAGGAAGCCGAGCCACACGACGCATCCGATCGCGGACACGCCGCACGGGATGTTGCGCAGGAACA
>JAFAVZ010000672.1 GCA_019242175.1 Acidobacteriota bacterium | reverse complement strand
TCGATTCTTGATCTCGGAGTACGTGAGCTGGGCGCCGAGGAAGGCTGTCGCAGGGCGATCGGGAACGTCGGCGGCGGCGATGCGCAGGATGTCGATCAGCGAACGCCGCGGATAGTTGAGATGCGGGCGCACCCAGTAGTCGTAGTGCTCCAGCCACGGACGCGCGTCAGACAATGGTGAGGCCTCCGTCGACGACGATCGTCTGGCCGGTGATGTAGCTCGACGCGTCGGACGCGAGGAAGAGCGCGACACCCTTCAACTCGCCCGCCGCGCCGACGCGCGGCAACGGGCTGCGCGCCTTGATCGACGGCTCGGCATATTCGATGACCGGATCGGCGAGCCGCGAGTGGAAGAAGCCGGGCGCGATCGCATTCACGCGCACGCCTTGCGGTCCCCAAGATGCGGCGAGCTCGCGCGTCAGTCCCATCAGCCCTGCTTTGCTTGCCGTGTACGCGGCGTAGAACGGACCGTGAACGTTCGAGCGCATGCCGGCGATCGAAGCGACGTTTACGATCGAGCCGCGGCCGGCAGCGAGCATGACTTTGCCCGCGGCCTGGGCGAAGAGGAACGCGCCGGTTAGATTCGTGTCGAGCACCCGCCGCCACTGCTCGACGGCCATCGTCTCCGGACGCTCGCCCCACGAGATGCCGGCGTTGTTGATGAGGATGTCGACGCGCCCGAAGGTTTGCATCGCGGCGTCGACGACTCTTTGCACCTGTTCCCCCTGCGAAACATCGCAAACCATCCCCTCGGCGCGCACGCCGCGGGAGCGGAATTCATCGAGCGTGGGGCCGAGCCACTGCTCGCGTCGCGCGCAAAGCATCAGCGACGCGCCCGCCTCGGAGAGTGCTTCGGCCATCTCCTGTCCGAGGCCGCGGGAGCCGCCCGTGACGATGGCTACGCGGCCGGTGAGGTCGAAAGATTGGAGTACGTTCATGAAGTCCTCTGGTGAGCAGGCGTCCCCGCCCGCAAGTCGTCGGGCGTCTCGCCCGGCGACCATCATCCCGCAAGTGCAGAGCAGCGGCACGAGACGTGCCGCTGCCCGCGGGCGGGACGCCCGCTCACCGTTAGAAAATGATCTTTGCGCCGAGTTGGAACTGGCGGCCGGGCAGCGCCTGCTCGTACACGCCGTACGTCGCGCGGCCCTGCGAGTCGCGCACGGGGGTGCCGGGGAACGCGCCGGTGCCGAAGATGTTGTTGATCTCCGTGTAATTCGTCTTGTTGAAGAGATTGAACACGTCGAAGATCGCCTCGAAGCCATAGCTGCTGCCGAAGTTGAAGCGCTTCGAGATGCGCGCGTCGACGTTCACCTGCGACGCCATCGTCTCGCTGTTGCGCTTCACCGCCGTGTTCGGGTCGGCCGGATTCGTACGTGCGCGATCGGAGGGGAAAGCGCCGCCGTCGCCGTCGCCGTTGAGGTCCGCGCCGGCGAGCGCCGTGTACGGGCGCCCGGAAGCGGCGGTGACGATCGTCGAGAAGTTGATGTCCCACGGCGCCTGAAAGAGGCCGCTGACGACGAGACGATGGCGTTGATCGTGCGTCGCGGGGCCGCGTTCGTCGCGCGGGTTGAAGCCGATCGGCAGGCCGGTCGGATCGTTCGGGTCGCGTCCCGCGCCGTTGTTCTGCACGATGAAGTTGCTCTGGAAATCCGTCGACGTATCCTCGGCCTTCGAGAGCGTGTAGGAGACGAGATAGCTGTAGTGATTCGCGAGGCGGCGGTTGAGGGCGAGCGTGAGCCCCTTGTACCAACTCTCGCCGAACGACGTGTACTGCAGGATCGAGGCGGAGGTGCCGGCGACGCCACCGACATCATTCGGCCGCCGACCCGCGCCGAGCGCCGGGACGATCGGGTTGTAGTCGATGGTGCCGAGCTGGTGATAGCCACGCACCCAGAGCACGTCGGCGGAGAGCGCCATGTTCGCGCCGATCGCGCGGTCGTAGCCGACGGCGGCTTGATGCGAATACGGCGTCTCGAGGCCCGGGTCGGGAGCGATCACGAGGCTCGGATACGCGGTCGTCGGCTCGGGCAGTTTGTGTCCCGGCGCGCGCCATGCGGCGATGGAGTTCGGGATGCGCAAAACGAGCGTGCGCACGCCGTCGGCGGCGCCGTTGATGCCGTCCGCGATCTGGGCGTTGGCCAGGATGTGGTTGTCGTAGAAGAGACCGTATGACGCGTGGATCGACGAACGGCCGTTGCCGTTCGGATCGAACACGAGCGCAATGCGCGGCGCGATGTTGTTCGTGTCTTCCGGAATCTGGTAGCTGTAGCGCGTGCCGTTCGGTGCCGAGACGTTGAACGTCGTGTCGTACTGGAACTGGCGCTGGTACCGCAGCCCGCCCTTCAGCGTGAGACGCGGCGTGAGCGTCCAGTCGTCCTGCAGAAAGAGGGCGATGTCCGGATCGTTGTACGAACCGCCCGTCACGCCGTAGCCCTGCACGTACGCGGCCGGCAGGCCGGCGGCGAGTGCCTGCGTGGCGGTGATCGGCGCGTTGAGGCCGAGGGCCGGGATGGCGGGGAGCGCGGCGAAGATGAAGCGTCCGCCGAAGTGCAGCGGCAGCGCGGTCTGCTTCGTGTGCACGTAGTTGAAGTCGAAGCCGGCCTTGGCGAAGTGTTTTCCGCCGGCCATGTTGATGGTGTCCTTCAACTGGAAGCGCTCGTTCTCGCGCGGCTGCGGCGTGAAGCGTTGCCGTCCGACGGAAGCCACGCCCGTGATCTCCAGCGTCGGGCCGCCGGCGAAGTTGTCGTCGCACGGGCCGTTGCAGTTCGGATCGAGGGAACGGATCAGCTGATCTTCATACGCGTATTGCCCGCGCAGCTCGTTGATCCACTTCGAGGAGAGCACGTCCGTCTCGGAGAGCGCGAGCGACCAGTCCTTGCGGTCCTGCGCCGCGCCGCGGCTGCGGGAGACGATGCCGCCGAACGGCTCGATGTTCTCGTTCAGCAGCTTCGCGTAGTTGACGCGGGCCACGAAGCTGCTCGACGTCGTCCAGGCGTTGTCGATCTTCGCCAGGTACTCCTGCGCGCGCACCTCGTACGGCACGTTGCCCAGCTCCACCGGGAAGCCGTTCGCGTTGAGGATCGCCGCCGCCTGCGGATCGATGTTCACGAAGTTGTTCGTGTCGATGGAGAGGTCTTCGGCGGAGAGGAAGAAGAACGCCTTGTCGCGGCGGATCGGGCCGCCGTACGTGGCGCCCCACTGCCCCTGCTTGTACGGCGCTTTCTCCCGGTTGATCGGATTGCCGAACACGTCTTCGCGCTCGAAGATCGACTTCGCGTTGAGCGCGTCGTTGCGGAAGAAGTAGAACGCGTTGCCGCTCGGGTCGTTCGTTCCGGAGCGGGTGATGATGTTCACCACGCCGCCCGAGGCTTTGCCGAATTCGGCGGAGTAGGAGTTCGTGAGGACCTGGAACTCCTGGATCGCTTCCTGGCTGAACGTCGCGCGCACGGCGCCCACGATCGAGTCGTTGTTGTCGACGCCATCGACCATGATGTTGTTCGAGCGCGCGCGCTGGCCGCCGAACGAAAGGCCGGACGTCGCCGACGCGCCCTGCTGCGGCGTGCGATCCGTCGTGACGCCGGGCGTCAGGACGGTGAACGACAGGAAGTTGCGGCCGTTCGTCGGCAGGCTGTCGATCTGCTCCTGGCTGACGACCGTCGAGACCGCGGGCTCCGTGACGTCGAGCACCGGCGACGCCGCGCTGACGACGATCGTCTCCTGCGCGCCCGGCTTCAGCGAGAAGCTCAGATCGATGCGCGCGCCGAGCGGAAGGCGAACGTTGTTCTGCGTCTGGGGCTGGAAGCCGCTCAGATCGGCGACGACGTTGTACATGCCGGCGGTGAGCGCGGCCAGGTAGTACTTCCCTTCCGCGTCGGTGACCGTGGAGCGGGTGAAGTTCGTGGCCGTGTTCGTGGCCGTGACCGTGACGCCGGGCAGCACGCCGCCCGAGCCATCCGAGACCGTGCCCGCGAGATCGGCGCCCGTCAGTCGCGCCTGCGCGAACACCGAGACCGTTGTTACGAGGACCAGGAGGACCAGGAATACCCTCGAGACCTTTGAGCTCATCGTAATGCCTCCGTTCTTCACAAGCGTGGGGACGCCGCAGGGATGGGTTTTCACGGCGGGGGGCGATCCTGGAGGCGCGTCATTGCGCCACCTCCGCGAATTCGCGAACGTGCGCGGGATCCACGACGAGCGTCGCGATGCGTTCGCGGTGGAACGTCGCGTCGCCGAAAAGCGTCTCGGATGCCTTCGCCCGTTTGTAGTAGAGCTGGAGGTCGTGCTCCCAGGTGAAGCCGATGCCGCCGTGCACCTGGATGCCTTTGTTGCAGACCTCGCGGTACGCGTCGGAGCAGTACGCCTTCGCGACGGAGACCGCGAGCGGCGAGCGTTCGTACGCGGCGTAGTAGGTCGCGGAACGCGCGCTCTCCGTCAGCAGGAGCATGTCGGCGCAGAGATGCTGCACCGCCTGGAACGCGCCGATCGGCTTACCGAACTGCTGCCGCGTCTTCGCGTACTCGACGGTCGTGTCGAGCACCCACTGCATCCCGCCGACCATCTCCGCGCAAAGCGCGACGGTGGCGAGATCGGTGGCGGCGCTGATGTCCGCACGCAGCGCCAGATCGCCGTCGTAACGAACGGTCGAGAGCTTGCGCGTTTCGTCCATCGACGGCGTGCGGATGACGGTCGCGCCACTCGTGATGAGGTGAGCGGGCGTCTCGCCCGCCGGCCGCGGTACGTCTCGTGCCGCGGCGTCGCGCGAATCGTGCGGATCGCGCGGATCGCCGGGATCGTACGGATCGCGCGAGTCGCCCGAGTCGCCCTGATCGTACCAATCGCGCGAATCTCCCGGATCGCCCGGGTCGTACGAATCGCGCGGGTCGTGTGGATCGCCGCCGGGCGAGACGCCCGTCGGCCTGCGGGCGGGACGCCCGCTCACCATTACGATCAAATCCGCGTCGTGCGCTTCCATCACGAAGCGCGCTTCCTCGCCGTCGGCGATTGCCACGGTCGCTTTCAGTTCGCCGGCGGCGATCTTCTCCAGTTGTTCATTCGCGCCGACCTGGGCCAGGACGGCGGCGGCCCACATCGTCGGGAGGAACGGGCCGGGCATGCAGACGCGGCCCGCCTCTTCCATCACCACCGCGAGCTCCACGAGTCCGGTCCCAAGCCCGCCATGCTCCTCGGCGATCGAGAGCCCGGTCCAGCCCTGGTCGGCGATCGTCTGCCACAGCTCGGGATCGGACGGCGTTTCGAGCGCGCGCCGCACGCGCGACGGCGGGCATTCGCGCGCCAGCAGCTCGCGCGCGGACTGCTTCAGCAACTTCTGCGGTTTGCTCAGATCGAAGTCCATCTCAGTAGCTCTTCGGCAGCCCGAGCACGCGCTCGGCGATGATGTTTCGCTGGATCTCGCTCGTCCCCGCCTCGATCGTGTTGCCGCGCGCGCGGAGATAGCTGTACGCCCACATGCCGTCATCGAGCTCGGCGAGCTGGCCATACGGGCCGAGGATTTCCTGCGCGGTCTGCTGCGTGCGCTGGTTCATCTCGCTCCAGTACAGCTTCTGCGTCGAGCCTTCCGGGCCGGGCACGCCCGACTTGCTGAGCGACGTGAGCGCGCGGTTCGTGTTCAGGCGGAGGATCTCCAGCTCCAGCCACGACTGCGCGAGCTTCTGGCGCACGATCGGATCCTCGCTGGCCGCGCGTCCGTTGCGCCGCATCTTGTGCGAGCGCGCGATGAGCGCGTTGAGGTTGCGGCGGAACAGCACCTGAATCCCGCTGCCGAGATTCGCGCGCTCGTTCATCAACGCGGCGATCGCCGTCGACCAGCCTTCGTTGATCTTGCCCAGGACTTGCGTGGCCGGGATGCGGACGTTCGAGAAGAAGACTTCGTTGAAGCCGGAGTCGCCGGACATCATCCGCAGCGGCCGCACCGAAACGCCTTCCGCGCGCATGTCGGCGAGGAGGCAGGTGATGCCTTTGTGTTTCGGCGCCTCGCTGTCGGTGCGCACGAGGAGCAGGCACCAGTCGGCGATCTGCGCGAACGACGTCCAGATCTTCTGGCCGTTGACGACGAACGCGTCGCCATCGCGATGCGCCTTCGTGCCAAGCGCCGCGAGGTCGCTGCCGGCGTTCGGCTCGGAGAAGCCCTGACACCAGATCTCGTCGCCGCTCAGGATCGGCTGCAAATACCGAGACTTCTGCTCCTCGGAGCCCATGGCGATGATCGTCGGCCCGACGAGCGACAGTCCGATCGTGCCGAGGAGATGCGGCGCGTCCGCGAGTGCGAGCTCTTCCTGAAAGATCGACTGCTCGATGAGCGTCGCGCCGCGGCCGCCGTACGCTTTCGGCCAGCTGATGCCGCCCCAGCCGCCTTCATACAGCGTGCGTTGCCACGCGCGCAGATAGTCGGTTTGTTGCGACTTGTCGCCGTGGAACGGCGGCGGCACGTGGGCCTGCAGCCACGCGCGGAAGTCGTCGCGAAATTGCCGTTCGCTCGCGGTCAGCTCGAGGTCCATCAGCTCACGCTCTCCAGCAGCACTTCGGCGATGTCCTTCACGGCCATCTCCCGGTTTCCTTTGCGCGCGTTGATGCCGTCCTGCATCATCGTCATGCAGAAAGGGCAGCTCACCGCCAGTACGTCGGCGCCGGTCGCCAACGCTTCCGCAGCGCGCTCCTGATTCACGCGCTGATCGGCCGGCTCGTCGACGAAGCTCATCCCGCCGCCCCCGCCGCAACAGAAGCTCTTGTTGCGCGAGCGCTCCATCTCCACCGTCTGCGCGGTGGCAGCGAGCACCTCGCGCGGCGCGTCGTAAACGCCGTTCTGGCGGCCGAGGTAACAGGGGTCGTGGAAAGTGACCTGCTTCGGCGATTCCTTCGGCGTGAGGCGACCGTCCGCCACGAGTTGCGAGAGGTACTCGCTGTGATGGCGCACCTCGTACTCGCCGCCGTATTGCGGGTACTCGTTCTTGAACGTGTTGAAGCAGTGCGGGCAGGGGGTGATGACTTTGCGCACCTGATGCTTGTTCAGGTTCGCCACGTTCTGCCGCGCGAGCGTCTCGAAGAGAAATTCGTTGCCGATGCGGCGCGCCGGATCGCCGGAGCATTTTTCGTCGCGGCCGAGGATGGCGAAGGAGACGCCGGCTTTTTGGAGAAGCTGGGCCGTGGCCCGGATCACGCGTTGGTTGCGCTCGATGAGCGCGCCGCCGCAGCCGACCCAGAACAACACTTCCGCGTCCTTCGCCTCGCTGACATGCTTCACGTCGAGACCCTGGGCCCCGTCGATGCGCGTGGCTTGCGTACCGCT
>JAFAVZ010000658.1 GCA_019242175.1 Acidobacteriota bacterium | reverse complement strand
CGTCGACGCCGAGAAAGTCGGCTTCTTCCACGAGGATCTTCTCTTTTGACGAGACATTGCCCAACTCTTTGCGCAGCGATGACAGCAGTTGCCGCAGACTTTGTCTGGCCTGCTCCGGGCCGGTGCTGCTCCAGAGCAAGTTGGCGATTTTGTCGCGCGAGACGAGCTGGGTCGGGCGGACGCCGAGGTAGGCGAGGAGGGCCTGGGACTTCTTGGCCGAAAGCGTCACCAGTGTGCCGGATGCGTCGTGCATCTGATAGTCGCCTAGAAGCGACAGGTTCAGCAGTGCCATTCGTCCTCGATTATGGCAGTTTGCAACGCGCATTGCAGGTGCCTTGAGCGCATGGCATGCTTCCGGGCATGGCGGCGGACAGCAGCGCGGTACGGCAAACGATCACGATGCACGACTGGCGCGGCCTCCGCGACGCGCTGATCGAGCTCCATCCCTCCGACGTCGCCGACCTGATCATCGCCCTTCCGCCGGAAGAAGAAGCGTTCGTCTTCCGCGCGCTTCCCAAGGATGAGGCCGGTCAGGTCTTCTCCTACCTTCCGCCCGATCATCAGGAAGATCTCATCGCCGCGCTGACGAACGAGCAGGTCCGCTCGGTCCTGCAGTCGATGAATCCCGACGACCGCACGCGCCTCATCGAGGAGATGCCGGCCGTCGTCACGCGGCGCCTCATCTCCAACCTCTCGCCGGACGACCTCAAGAACGTCCGTTGGCTCCTTGGCTACGCGGAGAAGACCGCCGGCCGGTACATGACGCCGCGCTACGTCACGATCCGGCCCGATATGACCGCCGCCCAGGCGCTGGAGCACATCCGCCGCGCCGGGCAGAACGCCGAGACGGTGAACGTCGCATACGTCGTCGACGACCGCGGCGTGCTCCTCGAAGACATGCGCCTCTCCTCGCTCGTCCTCGCCGAGCCTTCGATGCGCGTCGCGGAGATCGACGACCCGCCGCTCGTCTGCGTCCTGGCGAACGACCGGCGCGAGGAAGTGCTCAAGGCATTCGAGAAATACGATCGCGTCGCGTTGCCCGTCACCGATTCCGAGGGGCACATGCTCGGGATCATCACCGTGGATGACGTGCTCGACGTCGCCGAACAGGAAGCGACGGAAGACATCCAGAAACTCGGCGGCATGGAAGCGCTCGACGCGCCGTATCTGCAGGTCGGCATCTTCGCCATGATCCGCAAACGCGCCGGCTGGCTCTCCGCGCTCTTCATCGGAGAGATGCTGACCGCCACGGCGATGAGCTATTTCGAAGGCGAGATCGCCCGCGCCGTCGTCCTCGCGCTGTTCGTGCCGCTCATCATCAGCAGCGGCGGCAACTCCGGCTCCCAGGCGACGTCGCTGATCATCCGCTCGATGGCGCTCCGCGAGCTGCGCCTCCGCGACTGGTGGCGGGTCTTCCATCGCGAGATCATCTCCGGCCTCGCCCTCGGCATGCTCCTCGGCATGATCGGCTTCATCCGGATCGTGCTCTGGGAACGCTTCCACTTCACCGACTACGGCGATCACTACCTGCTCGTCGCATTCACCGTGTGGTTGGCGCTGATCGGCGTGGTGACGTTCGGCACGGTCGCCGGCAGCATGCTCCCGTTCCTGCTCCGCCGCCTCGGCTTCGACCCCGCGACGTCGTCCGCGCCCTTCGTGGCTACGCTCGTGGACGTGACGGGGCTGTGCATCTACTTCAGCGTCGCGCTGCTGTTGATGCGGGGGACGCTGTTGTAACTGTCATCCTGAGCGCCGCCGAGCGCGAAGGATCTCCCGGCCTGGACGCTGATCGCCCGTATGAGGAGATCCTTCCCCGTCTTCGCGGGTCAGGATGACACGTGCGTTTACGCGTTCGCGCTGCTGCAGGTGTCATCCTGAGCGCCGCAGAGCGCGAAGGATCTCCCGGCCTGGACGCTGATTCGCCCGGATCAGGAGATCCTTCCCCGTCTTCGCGGGTCAGGATGACACGTGCGTTTACGCGTTCGCCCTGCTGCAGGTGTCATCCTGAGCGCCGCAGAGCGCGAAGGATCTCCCGGCCTGGACGC
>JAFAVZ010000633.1 GCA_019242175.1 Acidobacteriota bacterium | reverse complement strand
TTGGAGGAGGAGGCCGAACGAGTACATGTCGCTGGCCGGCGTGAGCATCTCGCCGCGCGCCTGCTCCGGACTCATGAACATCGGCGTGCCGACGGTGAGCCCGGCCGCGGTCGCGAGCGGACGCTCTTCGCTGTCGTTGTAGCGATCGATGGGAAAGATGTGGACGTTGCCGGTGTCTTCGCCGAGGCGGAGCCGCGGCGTCGGGCGGACCGGGAGCTTCGATCCCGAGGAACGATCGACCCACCGGGCGAGACCGAAGTCGAGGACTTTGACTTCGCCGGCGGTGGTGATCATCACGTTCTCCGGCTTGAGGTCGCGATGGACGACGCCGGCTCGGTGCGCGGCGACGAGCACTTCCGCGATGTCGCGCGCGACGCGCAGCTTCTCCGCGTTGCTGATGCCTTCGCGGAAGACTTCGTCGAGCGTGCGGCCGTCGATGAGCTCGAGAACGAGGACATCGCCCTCCGGCCCTTCCATGTAGTCATGGATGCGGCAGATGTTCGGATGCTCGAGCTGAGAGAGGGTGCGCGCCTCCCGAATGAGCCTCGCGCGCGCTTCGTCATCGAGCTGCTGATCGCGATGGAGCGCCTTGAGGGCGACCGGCCGCATCAGCTTTTCATCGAAACCGCGATAGACGTCTCCCATGCCGCCAACGCCGAGAACGCGCTCGACACGGATGTGGCCCAGACGTTTGCCGCTGAGATCCATGGCTACAAAAGTTTTGTCGGGATGGCCGGCATGTTACTACAGACTTCCCTACAACTTGGAGTGACAATGGCGTTGCATTCCCCCGTCAAAGAGGAAGTTTTTCTTCACAAACGGTTGACGGTTTTTTCACGGACAGTAAAGAGGGATTGCGACCGTGCGCCGATGTGGCGCGTGGTTCGGTTCCGTGAAGATGGTTGACGATTCCGCGCAGGCCGCGGAAGAGGAGAGGATGACTCGACGGGCAGCGAGTTGCGGATGCCGCGACCGCAGCCGCAGCATCCGCGTTCGCGTTTCTAATTCCTAATCCAACCCCACCCGCATACTCGGGTCGTTCGTCAGATTGTCGGTCGTCGCGCCGTACACGATGAAGTCCTTCTGGATCGCGGTCACGAGGATGTGGCCGCCGGGGGGCAGGTTGGCGCCGTTCACGAACGCCGCGGCGGAAACCTGTTCGAAGTAATTCGGCGGGTAGTTTTTCGTCAGCTGGCTGGTGAGCGTGCCCTGTTCGTCGTAGATCCGCACCGTCACGTCGCCGCCGGTGAACGTCCGGATGCCGATGTTCAGGCGGAAGTCCGACGACTTGGGGATGAACACGTTCGCGGCGTTGTAGTACGTCGAGGCGGCGGGGATCGCCTCCTCGCTGAAGCCGGACGTCCCCTGGCCGAACGTGTCGTTGAACACGCGGGCCGAAACGATCGGCGTCACGCTGGCGCGCGTCAGGATGTCGATGCTGCCAAGGCCGCTCTGGCCCATGGAGGAGACGATGTCGAAGTTGGTGTTCGTCCCATAGGCCGGAATGTTCACGTCGAGCGAAGGGTCGGTGTCGACGCCGGTGCGGCCGGACGGATGGAACACGAGGCGGAGGAAGGCTGCCCGGTCGGACGGGTTGATCATCGAAAGCGACGTGCGGAACTGCGAGCCGAAGGCGCCGGCGACGGAGCCGACGACCGGCAGCGTCGAGACGCGCACCCACGGCGTGTTCGACGCCTGCGCCTGCAGGGTGAAGTTCGCGAGCGGGCTCGCCCCGGTGAGCTGCCCACCGGTGAAGCTCGGCGCCGCGAAGATGGCGCGGGCTGGCGTCCGAGTAATCGTGCCATACGCCTGTCCGCAACCCTCCGACCCGGCGACGCGGCGCACGGCGAGGTACGTCTCCGGCGTCACGCTCACCGGCGGATCGAGCGTCACGGTGTTGAGCCCGTTGGTGGCCGCGAACGGCCCGCGCTCCGCGATCATCACGGCGGCCAGTCCGTTGCCGGGAATCGCGTAGAAGCGGACGTAAAAGATCGGTCCGCACGACTCGGAGACGCCGGTCCACGCAACCGTTGCGGTATTCACCGTGCCGACGGCATTCGCCGGCCGGCTCCAGTCGATCAACGTCCCCTCGGCGCTCGTCATCACCTGGAGGCCGCTGTCGAGTCCGCCCATCCGGATTTCCTGAGCGGCCGCGGCCATCGAAGAAAGGAACGCGACTACTCCGCAAAGAAAGCGCAAATAATTTCGGCCCATGAGGCGCATGATACCTTGCACCTTCCATGAGCGCCCTGTTTTCGCCCCTGACTCTCCGCAGCGTCACTTTCCGAAATCGCATCTTCGTTTCGCCGATGTGCCAGTACTCCAGCGAGAACGGCCTGCCCACCCCGTGGCATCACACGCACCTCGGCAGCCGCGCAGTCGGCGGCGCGGGCCTCGTGATGGTCGAGGCGAGCGGCGTCTCGCCGGTCGGACGCATCACCGATTGGGACAGCGGCATCTGGTCCGAAGAGCACGCGGACGCCTTCCGGCCGATCGTGCAATTCATGGAGGAGCACGGCGCGGTCGCCGGCATCCAGCTCGCGCACGCGGGCCGGAAAGCGTCGACCGAGGCGCCGTGGCGGGGCGGGAAGTTGATCACCGAGGGGCCGCATGCGTGGACGCCGGTGGCGCCGAGCGCGATACCGTTCCGGCAAGGCGATCCCGCGCCGCACGCGCTCACGGTCGAAGAGATTGACGAAGTCGTCGAGCAGTTCGTTCGCGCCGCGGACTTCGCGCGCAGCGCCGGCTTCCGCGTTGCCGAGATCCATGCGGCGCACGGCTATCTGCTCCACGAGTTCCTCTCCCCGCTCTGCAACACACGCGACGACGAATACGGCGGTTCCCTCGAGAACCGGATGCGACTCACGCTGCGCGTTGCGGAGAAAGTGCGTGCGCGTTGGCCGGAAGAGTTGCCGCTCTTCGTTCGCATTTCGGCGACCGATTGGGCGGAGGGCGGCTGGGATCTCGCGCAATCGATCGAGCTGGCGAAGAGGCTGAAGGCGATCGGCGTCGATCTCATCGACTGCTCAAGCGGCGGCGCCGTGATGCAGCAGAAGATCGAGATCGGTCCGGGCTACCAGGTGCCGTTCGCGCGAGCCATCCGCGCCGAGGCCGGGATCGCGACCGGGGCGGTGGGCTTGATCACCGAGGCGAAACAGGCGGAGCAGATCGTGGTGAATGGCGATGCGGACTGCGTGTTGATCGCACGGCAGTTCCTCCGCGATCCGTACTTTGCGCTGCACGCGGCGAAAGAGCTCGGCGTGGAAGTGGAGTGGCCGAAGCAGTACGCACGCGCGCAGTAGCGATGTAGGGCCGGCTCTCCAGCCGGCCCGATGGGGTACGGTCGCGGCGGGCGAGCCCGCCGCATCATTCTCGACTGCGGCCGGCTGGAGAGCCGGCCCTACATTAGTAGTGGAGACGGATCAGACGCGCCGCTCCCGCGTCCGGGATCACGACGATGAACAGATTGTCGTAGTCGTTGTCCCCGATCTCCGGCGCTGCTGCGATCCCGAACGCCTTGACGAGATCCGGCACCGTGTTCGAGTGGCCGACCACGAGCACGTTCTTGCCCCGGTCCTCGGCCAGGATCTTCTTCGCCAGATCCGCGGACGACGAGTACTCCGTCACGGCGACGCCGAGCGCCTTTGCGGTCGAGCGCGTGCGGGTGGTGGCGGTCGAATAGGCGACCGTCACGTTCGCGTCGCGGAGGATCTTCGCCAGCGACGCGGCACGCGCGGCGCCTTCCGGCGTCAGCGCCGGATCCTTCGAGCCGTCCGCCGCCTTCTCGGCGTGGCGCACGGCAAAAACGACCGTATCGGCGAAAAGCGGCAGGGCGAGAAAGACGAGCAGGGCGGCGGCGAGCTTGCGCATCGCGCTACCTTACACAATCTCGCCACAATCCCTGTCCCACTTTTCCCCGATCGCGCCGTTCTGGCGCCGAACGGCCAACCGATTCTCTTCCGCGGAGGAGATTCGAAGTCATGGCCGAAGAAACGAAGTACGAGCTCGAGAAATGGATCGCCATCATGCTCGCGCTGCTCTTCCTGCTCCCGTTCCTCTCCCAGATGTTCGGGCAGGAAGCGCCGCAGCAGCAGCCGGTGAAGATGGCGGACGTGAATCAGGCGTCGCTCCTGATCAAGACCGCGCAGCCGGGCGTCTTCCTCGAGGCGCCGGCGGTCAATAGCACCGTCACGTTGAAAGCGTCGGGCATCATCGCCCGGGGCACGCTGCATCAGGTCTTCAAGAACCCGACGAACCACTGCATCGAGGCGCTCTACGTCTTCCCCCTGCCGGACAACGCGGCGGTGGATACGCTCGTGATGAAGATCGGCGACCGCGTGATCGAAGGGCAGATTCAGGAGAAGAAGCAGGCGCAGGAGACGTACGACCAGGCGAAGAGTGAGGGCAAGCAGGCCGCGCTCGTCGAGCAGTACCGACCGAACCTTTTCACGGCGTCCGTCGCCAGCATCCCGGCCGGCGCCGAGACGACGATCGAGATCGGCTATCAACAACTATTGACGTATGACAGCGGCCATTTCTCGATGCGTTTCCCGCTCGCGATCGGCCCGCGTTACGGCGCGCAGCAGACGACGTCGAACGCGCTGCCGGCGATCAACCATCAGCCGGCGAACAAGAGCCGCAATCCGGTGACGTTCGTCATCGACGTCGATGCCGGCGTGCCGCTCCAGGAAGTGCGCAGCACGACGCACGCGGTCGAGGTCTCGCAACTGACCGACACGCAGTGGCACGTCACGGCGAACCAGATCGCCTCCGACCGCGACTTCGAGCTGACCTGGACTCCCCGCCTCGGCAAGACTCCGCACGCTGCGGTCTTCACGGAGACGATCGCCGGCAGCCGCCACTCGCTGACGATGGTCTTCCCGCCCGACCTCGAGCAGGCGCCGGCCGCGGTGTTGCCGCGCGAGACGGTGTTCATCATCGACACGTCCGGCTCGATGGGCGGCCCGTCGATCGAGCAGGCGAAGGAAGCGTTGATCCTCGCGCTCAGTCGCCTCCGTCGGAGCGACAGCTTCAACGTGATCCAGTTCAACTCCGTGGCCGAGCAGCTCTTCCCGCGAAGCCGCGTCGCCGATGCGCAAACGATCGACGAAGCGAAAGCGTGGGTGAAGAAGCTCGAGGCGACCGGCGGGACAGAGATGCTGCCGGCGCTGCAGCTCGCGCTCGAGGCGCCGCAGAACGGGAACCTCGTACGCCAGGTCATCTTCATGACCGACGGCCAGGTCTCGAACGAAGACGCGCTCTTCGACTACATCCGCCAGCACCTCGGCAACAGCCGGCTGTTCACGGTCGGCATCGGCGCCGCGCCGAACTCGTTCTTCATGCGCAACTCCGCGCGCTTCGGCCGCGGCACGTTCACGAACGTCTCGGACCTCGGCGAGCTGCAGGAGCGGATGTCGACGCTCTTCGCGAAGCTCGAGGCGCCGACGCTGCGCAACGTCGACATGCAGTTCGACGCGAGTGCCGAGGTGTGGCCGCCGCGAATTCCCGACCTGTATGCGGGCGAGCCGCTCGTCGTGCTGGCGAAGACGCCGATGAGCGGTGCGAAGCTCTCTGTGCGCGGCGCGATCGGTGCGCAAACGTGGACCGACTCGCTCTCGATCCAATCGACGGATTCGTTCCCCGGCGTGGCGAAGCTGTGGGCGCGGCAGAAGGTCGAGGCGCTCGAAGATCAGCGCAACGACGAGGCGAACAAGCAGATCGCCGCGCTCGCGCTGGAGCATCACCTCGTGACGTCGCAGACGAGCCTCGTCGCCGTCGACGTCACGCCGGCCGGCGTCGACGCGCAGTCGTGCACGCCGGAGCTCGTGCCGGTGAATCTGCCCGCGGGCTGGGGCGGATTGGAAGCCGGCGCGTTGCCCCAGACCGGCACGAACGCGCGGCAGCTCATTCTCGTCGGCCTCGTCTTCTTCCTCCTCGCCGCGCTCGTCGTCACCTTCAAATGAAAAAGCGCAACGCACTTTTCCTCATCAGCCTCGGTCTGCTCTTCGTGAGCCGCGGGGCGTACATCTTCGCGAAGGCTCAGCTGGCGCAAATCCTCCTGCGCCGCGCGTGGACGCGGACCCTGGCGGGCGCTCCCCTCGCCCGCCCGTGGCCCTGGGCGGACACGACGCCGATCGCGACGCTGGCGCTCCGCGGCCGCGAATTCGTCGTCCTGGAGGGGGCGAACGGCCGCAACCTGGCGTTCGCTCCCTCCCACCTCGAGCGCAGCGCGATGCCCGGTGGCGACGGCAACTGCGTGGTGAGCGCACACCGCGACACGCACTTCGAAGTGCTGCAGGACGTGCGCGTCGGCGAACGCATCACGATGCGGGACCGCCACGGCCGCAACTTCGCGTACACGGTGGAAGAAGCGCGCGTCGTCGACAAGCACGATCGCTGGATCGCGATGGACCGCGGCGCGCCGGTGCTCACGCTGATCACCTGCTGGCCGTTCGACGCCGTGACGGCGGGCGGCCCGCAACGCTACGTGATCGTCGCGCGGCTGGTGCGCGCGCGGCTGGTGCGCGGGCGGCTGGTGCGCGGGGGTCTCGCCCGCAGGCCGGCGGACGTCTCGTCCGGCGGCGCGATGGCGGCGGAACTGCCGCGGCGCGAGGACGTGCCGCGGCTCGCGGGCGGGACGCCCGCGCACCACGTTGCGCGGCGTCAGGCGCGGAGCGCTACGTGATCGTCGTGCGGCTGGTGCGCGGGCGTCTCGCCCGCAGGCCGGCGGACGTCTCGTCCGGCGGCGCGACGGCGGCGGAACTGCCGCGGCACGAGGACGTGCCGCGGCTCGCGGGCGGGACGCCCGCTCACCACGTTGCGCGGCGTCAGGCGCGGAGCGCTACGTGATCGTCGTGCGGCTGGTGCGCGGGCGTCTCGCCCGCAGGCCGACGGACGTCTCGTCCGGCGGCGCGACGGCGGCGGAACTGCCGCGGCGCGACGGCGGCGGAACTGCCGCGGCGCGATGGCGGCGGAACTGCCGCGGCGCGATGGCGGCGGCACTGCGGGCGGGACGCCCGCTCACCACGTTGCGACGCGTCAGGCGCGAAGCGTCGCCGCGTCCCCGCGCGTCATCGGCGGCGGCGTGTCGCCGAGGCGCTCCGGCCAACCCTCGATGCCATCCGCCGGCATTGCCTCCAACTCCGTGGCGAGCGCGGTCGACCAGCCCTCGACGTCGCTCGCCCGGTCTGCCGGCTCTTCCTGCAACGCGGCGGCGAGCAACGCGACATCCGGCTTCGCGACGCGCAGCACCTCCGTCGCGCGGCGGCCGGTGAGCGCCTCGTAGACGACGGCGCCGAGCGAGTAGAGATCGGTGCGGGCGTCGACGGCTAAGCCGAGGAGTTGCTCCGGGGCCATGTAGCCGGGGGTGCCGATGAAGGCGCCGGTTTGCGTCAGGCGGCTGTCGCCGTCGATCGCCTTGGCGATGCCGAAGTCGAGGAGCTTCACGCGGAAGCCGTCCGGGCCGTCGACGAGGAAGATGTTCTCCGGCTTGATGTCGCGATGGATGAAGCCCGCGCGATGCGCTGCCGCGAGCGCGTTGCCGATCTGGCGCACGAGCGAGGCGACCTGTTGCGGCGTTCCGCGTCCGTGGCGCTGCAGGACTTGTCCGAGGTTGAGGCCGCGGAGGAGCTCCATGATGAAGAAGAGGGAGCCTTCTTCGAGCTCGCCCGAATCGTAGACGCCGACGACGCCGGGATGATCGATGCGCGCGACGGCGCGCGCCTCCTGCTCGAAGCGGATGCGCATCTCGGCGTTATCGAAGTGCTCGGGCTTGATGATCTTCACCGCGACGGCGCGCCCGAGCTTTTCATCCGCGGCCTCGAAGACTTTCGCCATCCCGCCCGAACTGAGTGCGCGCACGAAGCGATAGCGGCCGCGGATGCGCAACGGCAACAGGCGCGGACACTCGAGCTGCGCGCCGTCCGACCCGCAGCGCTCGCGGCGATGGTCGTAGCAACGGCCGCACTTGGGGCAGACGTGGAGGATGTCGATGCCGCGGTCGAGCATCTCCTGCCGCCGCAGCTGCAGACGCGTTTGGGCCGTCGCGAGCTCCGTGCGCATGCGTTGCACTTCGAGCGCGCTGCCGAGCTGGCGGGCGAAGCTGTCGAGGAGCTGCCGTTCCGGCGCTCGCCACGCGCTGCGTCCCGTGACGAGCAGCGCGCCGTAGACGTCGCCGCCGATGGAAGTGATCGCGAGCAACGTGTCTTCGCCGCGGACGACCAGCTTTTTCTCCATCGTCTCCGCCAGCTCGACGCTCGTCGGCGGCAGGACGTTCGTCGGCCAGAGCGACGTGCCTTCCAACATCCAAACGCTGATCGACTCCGCCCGGACGACGCTCGCGATCTCCTCCGCCATGCCGCGCGACCAACTGCCGACGTCGCGCAAGGCATCGGTCGACGACTCCGAGAGCCGGGCGATGCGCGCCTGCGCCGCCTCGAGCTGCGCGTTCAAGTCGCGGATCTCATCCGTCGCGCGCTTCAACGCGAGCTGCGTTTGCAGCCGCGCGTAGACGACCGCGAAGTCGAGCGGCTTCGTGACGTAGTCGTTCGCGCCGGAACGCAACGCTTCGATGATGTCGAGGCGGTCGTCGCGCGCGGTCGCCATCACCACCGGCAACTCGGTGAGCGAGAAGCGCTGCCGGATGCGTCGCAAAACCGTGAGCCCGTCGACGCCCGGCATCATCACGTCGAGGATCACCGCCTCGAACGTTTTCTCGTCGAGCGCCGCCAACGCCTCCGCCCCGCTCTCCGCCTGCACGATTTCGTGGCCGCGCGCGGTGAGCTGCTCCGCGAGGATCTCGCGGTTGTACGGGTTGTCGTCGACGATCAGGAGCATCGTTTTCTCGAGACTGCCGTGAGACCCCCTACGCCGCCGGCCGTGCCGGCGCTAACGGATCACGAGCGTGCGCAAAACATCCCGGACCGTCGGATCGCAATCGAGCGGCTCGTCGGAGCCCTGGCCGCTGCACGTGAACGCGATCACCCGCCGGACGGGAGTCTTGAGCACGATGTGATTGATCGAGCCACTGTACACCCGGCCGTCTTCGAACGTGCCGCGCACGTACTCGTCGACCGCCAGCCCGACGTATCGCCCCTCCTGCCACGATTCCGCTTCGGACCAGGCGTCGTCCGCGCCGGCCATCCCGCGCAATCCGTCTTCATTCGGCTTGATGCCGACGTCCGCCAGCGCCTGGTCGAACGTCGTCCTCGCCTTGAAAACCGTCAACGTGAGCGGCGGCGCGCCTTCCCATTCTTTCGGCCGGACGGCGAGCGCGCATTGATGACTCGGAGCGGACGTCTGCAGTTCCGTCGTCCAGCCGGCGGGCAGTTGGAACCTCACGCCGCACGGCTTGCTGTCGATGACGACGGCGAGCAGCAGCGCGAGCATCACGCCGTCAGCTCATCGACCACCGGCCACACGCCGTCCCTCCACTCCGGTCCCATGAGCAGCCCGGCCGTTGCGAGATAGACCGCGATGTCCTGCTTCTCGTAACGCGACTCGAGCTGATGAACGGCCGTGCGCACCTGGTCGAGCGTCGGCGCCTTGTACTCGTCGTCTTCGATCGCCCCGTCCTGATGCGGGATGTTCCAGAGGTCGAGGAAGGCGGACATCATCTCTTTCTGCTCGTGCGTGTGGTACTGCATGAGCGCCATCTCCAGGAACTGTTCGAATTCCGGGGTGCCGGCGCGGCCGCCGAGGAGCTCGGCCTTTTTTTCGGCGGGAAGCTTGCGCAGGGTTTCCTCGCGGAAATGCAAGGCGCGGGAGAGCTGCATGATGGCGAGCGTCTTCGACTGCCCTTCCGCGTAGCGCCAGAAATCGGCGAGGATGCGCTTGCGGCGGTCGGCGTCGGCGAGGTCGCGAAGAATGCGTCGGGCGTCGTACATGGGAGCGGAGTATATCGGCGGGCGGCGTAGGGCCGGCTCTCCAGCCGGCCGCAGTCGAGAATGAGGCGGCGGGCCTCGCCCGCCGCGACCCGATTTCATGGGCCGGCTGGAGAGCCGGCCCTACGTTTGGCACTATTACGCCCCATGAATCTCGACGAGAAAATCGGCCAGCTCATCGTGGCCGCGGGCAAGGGCGACGAGCTGCTGCGCCTCGTGCGCGAGCATCACATCGGCGGCGCGATCTGGTTCCAGGCGACGGCCGCGGACACGGCGCGGTGGAACGCGCAACTGCAGGCGGCGTCGAACGTGCCGTTGCTCATCAGCGCCGATCTCGAGTCGGGCATGGGCATGCGCTTCACCGACACGGTCTGGCAACCGTGGGCGATGGCCGTCGCCGCTACCGGCGATCCGCAGCTCGCCGAGGCGCTCGGGAAGATGACGGCGCGCGAGGCGCTGGCGATCGGCGTCAACCACATCTACGCGCCGGTCGCCGACATCAATGTCCATCCCGACAATCCGGTGATCAACACCCGCAGCTTCGGGGAAGACCCGCATGCCGTCGCCGAGTTCGTCACCGCGTTCATCCGCGGCGCGCAGGGCGAAGGCGCGTTGGCGACGGCGAAGCATTTCCCGGGGCACGGCGACACCCACGTCGACTCGCACCGCTCGTTGCCGACGCTCGACGTCACGCGCGAACGCCTCGACGCCGTCGAGCTCGTGCCGTTCCGCGCCGCGATCGAGGCCGACGTCGCGTCGATCATGATCGGCCACCTGCGCATCCCGGCGCTCGACGACGCGCCGGCCACGATCTCCGCGCGCATCGTCAACGGCCTCCTCCGCGAGGAGCTCGGCTACGACGGCCTCGTCGTGACCGATGCCTTCGAGATGGGCGGGATCACCGAGGTGCTGCCGGCCAGCGAGGCCGCGGTGCGGGCGATCGAGGCGGGGATCGATCAGATCGTGATGCCGGTCAATGTCGCGGAAGCGATCGCGGCGATCAAGGCGGGCGTGTCCGAGAAACGCATCGACCAGTCGGTCGAACGCATCCTCGCCGCGAAGGCGCGCGTGCAGACTTCGCAAAAGCTCGCCGAGACCATCGCGGAGAAGGCGATCACGCTGTTGCGCGGCGGTCCGGTTCCGCGACCGGCGCGCATGGTCACGGCAGTCATCAGCGAATACGCGGAAGACGTCAACCCCCTGCCGTTGCTCGGCGAAGCGTTTCTGCTCGACAAGAACGCGACGGCGGACGATGCCGCGCGTTTCTTGCAAGCCGCGCAGGACGCCGATCTTGTGCTGCTCGCGCTCGCGATCCGCGCGCGTTCCGGCGCGGGCACGATCGCGTTGCCCCAGCTCGCGCGGGACATGATCGCCAGACTCGACAGGGGCAAATGCGCGGCGATCAGCTTCGGCTCGCCGTACATCATCCGCGAGCTGCCGAACATCCCCACCGTCATCGCGGCTTACGGCATCCAGCCGGTGATGCAAACCGCCGCGTTGCGCGCGCTCTTTGGAGAACGACCCATGACCGGACGCCTTCCCGTGACGGTGACCCGATGATCTTCCTCGCTGCCCTCGTCCTCTCCGCGCAGATCGACACCGCGATCAACAACGCCGTCGCCGACCACCGCATCCCGGGCGGCGTCGTCTGGCTCGAACAAGGCTCGCAGCGCTACACGAAGGCGTACGGCGCGGCGAAGAAAGACACGATCTACGATGTCGCCTCGCTGACGAAAGTCACGGCCACGACGCCCTCCATCTGGCTCCTCATCGAGCGAGGCAATGTGGCGCTCGACGCGCCGGTCACGCGCTACATCCCGGAGCTCCCCGAATACGGCATCACGATCCGGCACCTCCTGACGCACACCTCCGGACTGCGTCCCGACCTCGATCTCAACGAGCCGTGGGAAGGCTACGAAACGGCGATGAAGCTCGTGATGCAGGAGCGTCCGCGCAACCGCCCGGGCGAGACCTTCCGTTACAGCGACATCAACTTCGAGCTCCTCGGCGAAGTCGTCCACCGTGTGAGCGGCCAGCCGCTGGACGCATTCGCGAAGCGCGAGATCTTCACACCGCTGGACATGCGCGACACGGGCTTCCGCCCGAAGAACAAGGAACGCGTCGCGGTGACCGAGGATGGGTTGCAGGGCGTGGTGCACGACCCTACGGCGCGGCGGATGGGGGGCGTCGCCGGCCACGCGGGACTGTTCACGACGGCCGAGGATTTGGCGAAGTATGCGCGGATGCTCTTGCGCGGGGGGTCGCCGATCCTGAAACGCGAGACGGTCAAGATGATGACCGGCGTCCTCTCGCCGCCGAACGTCGGGGCGAAACGCGCCGGCGGGTTCGACGTCGACTCCAGCTTCAGCCGCCCGCGCGGCGACTTCTTCCCTCTCGGCTCTTTCGGGCACACGGGATTCACCGGCGTCTGGTACTGGATCGATCCGGCGTCGAAGAGCTTCTACATCTTCCTGTCGAACCGCGGGAAAGGGAGCGTGCTCGCGTTGCAGAAGGAGCTCGGGACTCTCGCCGGCCGATCGTTCGGCTACACGAAGCCGGTGCCCCGGCGCATCGATTGGGTGACGGGCGGCGCCGACGTGTTGAACGGCATCGATGTCCTCCACGCCGAGCAATACAAACGCCTGCAGGGCCTGCGCCTCGGACTGATCACGAACCAGACCGGCATCGATCGGGCCTGGAACTCGACCATCGACCTGCTGCGGAGCGCGCCCGGCGTGCAACTCGTGGCGCTCTTCAGCCCCGAGCACGGCATCCGCGGCACCGAAGATCGCGAAGACGTTTCGGACGACCGAGTCAGCGGCCTGCCCGTCCACAGCCTCTACAACGAACGCCGCGCGCCGTCGCCCGAGCAGCTGACCGACCTCGACGCGGTCGTCTTCGACATCCAGGACGTCGGCACCCGCTTCTACACGTACATCTCGACGCTCGGCATGGCGATGGAGGCAGCGGGCAAGGCGCACAAGAAGTTCATCGTGCTCGACCGGGTGAATCCGATCGGCGGCGCCGCGGTCGAAGGGCCCGAACCGGAAGGCGAATTCACTTTCACGTCCTCCCACTCGATCCCCGTCCGGCACGGGATGACCGTCGGCGAGCTGGCCCGGATGTTCCGCGAGGAGCGCAAGATCGACGTCGACCTGGAAGTCGTCCCGCTCAAAGGGTGGAAACGGGAGATGTACCAGGACGACGCCGGCCTGCCGTGGATCAACACCTCTCCGAACATGCGCAGCCTGAACGCCGCGACGCTCTATCCCGGCATCGGCCTGCTCGAAAGCGCGGTCTCCATCGGCCGCGGCACCGCGACGCCGTTCGAGATTCTCGGCGCGCCTTACATCGACGGCGCGCAACTGGCGAAAAGCGTCCGGATCGAGGGGTTGCGCCTCGAGCCGATCCGCTTCACGCCCGATGCGAGCGTCTTCAAAGGACAGGAGTGCGGCGGCGTGCGGTTCGTGATCACCGACCGCAAGGCGCTCCAGCCGGTGCGCGCCGGCCTGCTGATCGCCGCGACGTTGAAGAAGATGTACGGCGAGCAGTTCGCCGAGGCGAAGATCCGTCCCCTGCTCCGGAACGCTGCGGCGCTGGCGGGTGGTGACTTTTCGAAGGATGAACGAGAGTTCCGGGAAAGGCGTGCTAAGTTTTTGCTGTACTGAGCTTGTCATCCTGACCCGCGAAGACGGGGAAGGATCTCCCGGCACGAGCGCGAATCGCCCGGACCAGGAGATTCTTCGCCGTCTCCGCGGCTCAGAATGACATCGCCAGACGTCGTCGCTTCCATCAAGCCTGGCGAGACGCGAACCCTGGCGAAGGCTTGGCCAACCAACGCGGCGGGCCGTGCCCGCTCAGAATGACACTAGACAAAACTTTGCCATGCGTAAACGGCCGGACGACAGCGAGCGTCAGATCCCCGTGAGTAGCGTGGCTGCCTTCCGCCGGAACGATCAGCACGAGCCCCCTTCCGATCGCGAGCTCATCCGCCGGACGCTGGACGGCGACGGCAACGCGTTCGGCATCCTCGTCGAGCGCTTCCAGCGCAAGATCTACCGCGTCGCGTTCGCCATCGTGCGCGACGAGACCGAGGCGGACACCATCACCCAGGATACGTTCGTGCAGGCCTACACGAACCTCGGCAAATTCGAAGGCCGCGCGGAGCTGGAAACGTGGCTCACGCGCATCGCCATCAATCGCTCCCGCGATCACCTCCGCCGGCGGCGTTTCATCAGCCTCTTCACCGGCAGCAACGAGGAGGACGAGAGCGAGCTCACGATCGAGCCGGTCGACGAACGCCCCGATCCGGAGCGCATCTTCATGGCCTCGCAGCTCCGCGCCGCGATCGGGCGCGCCGAGCAGTTGCTTTCCGCCCAACAGAAAGTCATCTTTCGCCTTCGCCACTACGAAAACCTGGCCCTCGAAGAGATCGCCGAGCACCTCGGCCTGCGCGCCGGCACGGTGCGCGCGCATCTCTTCCGGGCCATTCACAAGATCCGCAAGGAGCTCGCCGGCTGGCGCGCTCAGGGAAACGAGAGCCATGAAGACGCATTACAGTGAAGCCGACCTCCTCGAGACCTACTACCTCGAGCCCGGCGCCTCGATGCCGGTGATGATGCATCTCGCCGATTGCACCGATTGCGGGGCGCGCTACGAACGCCTCGACCGCAAGCTGCGCGAGGCCGCCGCGTGCAACACGCACGAACCGCAGGAGTCGTTCTTCGCCCGGCAACGCGCGTCGATCGTGCACCGCGTCTCGGCCGGCTCGCGCTGGACGCCGATCGCGCGCACGACCGGCATCGCCGCCGCAGCCGCCCTCGCCTTCTTCCTCGGCGGCGCCGCCGTCTTCAAGAGCCTCGATTCTGCGCCGGCACCGCAAGCCGTCGCCGTGCAGCATCCGGTCGCGGCCGTCGAAGAACGGACGGCGGCGAGTGATGCCTGGCAGTCGGAGGAGTTGCAGGATTTCCACGGCGTGGTCGATTGGGAGACGTGGCAGTGATGCGGCGTTTCCTCCTCATCGCGGTGCTCGTCTGCGCCGTCGGCGCGCAGGCGCAGCTCCCGCCGGGCAAGTGGTGGCGGAAGCCGGAGATCGTGCGCCAGCTGGTGCTGTCCGAGGATCAGCAGACGCGGCTCGACCAGATCTTCCGCGGCGCGGCGAACGACTTGATCGATTTGAAAGCGGAAGTCGAGAAGCAGAGCATCGCCCTGCGCGGCGAGCTCGAGCAGCGGCAGCTCAACCGGTCTGCGATCCGGGCGATCTCCGTGCGGCTGAACGACGCGCGGGGCAAGTTGTTCGAGCGCGAGCTGATGATGCTCGTCGACATGCGCGGCGTGCTGACCGACGAGCAGTGGAGCCGGATGCGGGCCGTGCTCGACCGGCCGCGCACGCAGCTGCAACAGCAGCGGCAGATGCGCAAGCAGTAACGCGTCTACAATCCGCGCTCGTGCTCGAGGTCTCGCTCCACGACGTCACTGCGGGGATTCTGCACGACGTCGGTGTGACGTTTGCCCGCAGCGTCCATACGGCGCTGATCGGTCCGCCCGGCGCCGGCGCGTCGACGCTGTTGCAGGTGATCGCCGGCACGTTGCGGCCGGAACGCGGCGAGGTGCGCATCGGCGCGCGCGTCGTCAACAAGCTCAAACCGTCCGCCCGCCCGCTGCTCTTCGTCACCTCTGTGCTCGAGATCCCGGCGCGGTGGTCAGTGCAGCACGCACTGATCGCCGCCGTGCGCACGCGGACGCTCGACCGGATCGACCGCCAACGCGAATACGACCTCGTCATCGAGAAGTGGCGTCTCGTTCCGGAGCGGAAGATCGCGACGCTCTCCGGCACGGAGCAGACGATCGTGCAGCTCGCGCGCATCGAGCTGATGCGGCCCGGCATCCTGCTCGCCGACCGGCTGCTGGAACGCGTCAACCCGTCTGCCGTCTCGCAGATCGCCGACGATTTCTATCGGACGCTGCGCGTGATGGGAACGACGGTGATCAGCGCGCCGGCCTCGCGCGCGGAGCTGGCGATGACCGATGCGGTCGTCGTGCTCGCAGGGGGACGCGTCGCGCAGATCGGGTCGGCGGCGGCCGTGTATGCCCGGCCTTCCGACGAAGCGGCGGCCGACGCGACGGGCGAGGTCAACCGCGTGCCGGTGACGATCCGAGGCAAGGTCGTGGAGTCGGCGATCGGCGCGTGGGACGTCGAGGCGCCGCCGTTCCAGGGCTCCGGCTTCGCTCTCGCCCGTCCGGAAGACTTCGCCATCGCCGCCCCCGGCGAAGACTCCGACTTCGTGTTCGGCGTCGAGGAGGCGGGCTTCGCCGACGGGCGCTGGATCGCGCGCGGCGTGCTCACCGGCGGCCTGATTCTGCGCGTCGCTTTGCCGGCAGGAACGCCACTTCACAAGGGCCGGCTCCTCGCGCTACGTTATGACCCGGCGCGATTCCGGCTGCTGCCTGCAGCCGGTAGCTGATTGGGGTACGGCCTTTGCAGCGATCGCGTCCGTTCGAAGCGGTAATCGTGCTAGGAGTTCGCCTTGAGCATTCGCGCCCGTAAAGTTCCGGTCAAGCTCCGCAAGCTGCTGGTCATCGACGATGACCCGAAACTGCTCATGTCCTATCGGGACCTCCTCTCGCCCTACGGTTTCGAGGTCCTCACCGCTCCCGACGGCCAGGAAGCGATCCCCATCGTGGAGCGGAATCCCGACATTCTTCTCATCATCCTCGACCTGGCGATGCCGAAGATGGACGGCCGGGAGTGGCTGCGCTGGTTCCGCGGCATCCGCCGCGACTCGCCGGTCATCCTGATCACGGCCTACAAAGCCGATCCGAACGAGTTCGACTTCAAGCCGTCGGTGATCCTGGAGAAGCCGTTCCACGTCGCCGAGCTCCTCGACCTCGTCGGCCTCTTCTGCGGCCTCGGCACCCCCGCCGCCCCCGCCCACGCAACTTAGCGCGACGTAGTACCGTGTCTCCGTGACGAAACAACAGTGGCAGATCGCCGCCGCCGCAGCGGTCGCGGTCGTTCTCGTCTGGATGCTCTGGCCGTCCGGACTCTCCCGCGTGAAAAACCTCGACTCGCCGAACCGCAACATCATCGCCTTCGGCGACTCGCTGACGTACGGCTACGGCGCGCAGCCGGGCGAGGACTGGCCGTCCCGCCTCTCCGCGGCTCTCGGCAAACCGATCGTGAACGCCGGCGTGAACGGCGACACGACGACGTCCGCCCTCGCCCGCCTCGACGCCGACGTCCTCTCCCAAGACCCCCGCATCGTGATCGTCGGCCTCGGCGGCAACGACTTCCTCAGCAACACATCGCCCGCGACGACGGAGGCAAACCTGCGCGAGATCGTGCGCCGCATCCAGGCCGCGCGCGGCATCGTGGTGCTGCTGTCCTTCAAGTTCCCGAGCTTCAACGCCGACTACGACGCGATGTACACCCGCATCGCGAAGTCCGAACGCTGCTACCTGATCCCCGGCATCCTGTCCGGCATCCTCACCGATCAAAGCCTGAAGAGCGACGAGATCCATCCCAACGCCAAAGGCTACGCGCTGATGGCATCACGAATGGAGAAGCCGATGCGGAAGTTGCTTGGGCGGGCGGAGGAGGAGCGGTAGAGACTGAGCGGCGCCGCCGCGCGTCCGCACGTAGGGCGGCGCTCCAGCCGGCCGCAGTCGACAATGATGCGGCGGGCGACGCCCGCCGCCGCCTTTGATTGGGCCGCCTGGAGAGCCGGCCCTACGTTTCTGGCGGAGCCCTATCCGCGCGCCCGAAACGCCATGTACGCGAAGATCACCGCAATCAGCAGCAGCGCCACCCGCCCCACGCCCATCATCCGCGTGTGCGCAACGGGGCGGGTGCCGCGAGGTTTGATTCCGGTCACGGCGGCGATGGCGGCGACGACGACGGCGATTCCCAACCAGGCAAGCCAGCTCATGCGAACGCTTCAGTACAAGAAGCGGACCATCGCGAAAGACTGACATCCGTGCGCATCGAAGTGGCGTCGGGATCGCAATTCATCAATGCATGAACGAAAAAGCGAGAGCGGCAGTCATTTTCGGCGGCAGCGCCGTCGCGACCGCCGCGTTGGGCACTCTCTTCACCCCGGCGCGCCAGAGCATCCGCGAGTGGTACGACGGGCTGCGCAAATCGAAGCTCAATCCGCCGAACGCGGTGTTCGGGCCGGTCTGGACGGGGTTGTACACGTTGATTGCGATCTCGGGCGCGAAGACCTTCCGCAAGAGGAAGAGTCAAGAGCGTACGGACGCATTGCGGCTATGGGCGGCGCAGATGGTTTTGAACGCGGCGTGGAGTCCGCTCTTCTTCGGCGCGAAGAAGCCGGTTTGGTCGCTCGTCGACATGAGCATCCTGTTGCCGACGATCGTCGCCTATGCGCGCAAGGCGAAAGCGCCGTGGCTGATGGCGCCGTACATCGCGTGGGTCAGCTTCGCGATGTATCTCAACATCGAGATCGTGCGATTGAACCGCGCTAATGCGGCGGAGCAACGGCAGCCTGCATGAATGCGCACGCCTCGACCGACTGCAGATCGAGTTGCATCGACGCCAGGCTCTGCTGAATCTCGATGCGCAGCGGGATGCGGCGCGCGTCGTTCGTGATCCACAGCTTGATACCGCCGGGCCACTTCTTCCCGCCCGGCGCATCGACGATCTCGAACCCGAGCGCCTGCACCTTCTGCTGCTCGATCGTGAACATCTGTGTTCCCGCCGGACGGAAGATCACCGGGTACTCCTTGCCGTCCGAGTAGATGCTGGTCGACACCGGGCCCTTGTTCTCCGCCGCGTGATGGCGCAGGAAGTAGATCGCCGTCAGCACGTCCCGCAGCTCCTCGGGCGGCAACGGCTTCACCTTGTCCTCGACCTTCTCCGGCGTCTCCTTGCGGATCCGCGCGAGGCGCTTCACGTAGTCGAAGATCGTCCGTTCCTTGCGCGACTTACTGCCCCACGCGTAACCGTGGTACGTCATCAGCGTCTTCTGCCCCTTGTCGTCCATCTGCGACTCGTAGGCGTAGAAGCCGCCGGTCTTTCCCTGCGGCGCCGTGATGAGGAGCTCGCTGCTGATGCCTTCCGCCCCGTCGGACGGATAGGTCGTCTTCAGATTGCCGACACCGTTGCGGGGAAAGACGAGTCCGGCGATCCAGCCGATGCCGCCGCGGAGGCGCCAGGTATAGCGGAACTCCTCCACGTTCGCCGGGCCGTGACAGTTCAGCTCCGCCGCCTGCGCCGTGGCGGCGCAGAGAAGAAAGACGGCGGCAATGCTGCGGAGAAACCTCATCTTCCGGCGTTCGCTAACGTGTTGCGGACGTTGGCTATTGCGCTCCGCGTGCCGAGGCGGTTACGGATGAGCCGGAACGGCAGAGCCCATCGCTGCGAGGCGCGCTTCCACCTCGTCGATCACGTAATCGGGAGTCGATGAGCCCGCCGTGAGGCCGACCACGTCCGCCCCGGTGAACCACGTCTCGTCCAGATCGTCTCCGCCCTGCACGAGATAGGCCCGCTTCGACTCCCGGCAGATCTCCCAGAGGTGCTTCGTGTTCGCGCTCTTCTTGCCGCCGATCACGACGATCACGTCGACTTCCGGATCGAGCGCGAGCACGCGCGCCGCGTCCTGATTCTCCTTCGTCGCGTAGCAGATCGTGTCCGCACGCTCGACGGTGTCCGTCCGCCCCTCGATCACCTTCACCACATCCTCGAACTCCTCGGCATTCAGGGTCGTCTGGTAGAAGATCTTGATCTTCGGGTACTGCTTCCAGTCGATGGACTGCGCCTCGTCGATGCGGGAAACGATGTGGTACTTCGAAGGATCGAGATCGTTCGTGTAGCCGATGACCTCGCGATGGCGGGGATCGCCGATGAAGACGAGGTGGTAGTCGTCGCCGAGGGCGTCTTTCGATTCGCGGTGGATGTCGTAGACGAACTTGCAGGTCGTGTCGAGGACCTGGAGGCCTTGCGTCTTGGCCGTCGAGTGGAAGGAGGGGGGGACGCCGTGCGCGGAGAAGACGATCGTCGGTTCGGCGACGGCCGCGATCTCCTCGACCGTCCGCACGCCGAGGTTTTCCATCTCCTGAACGACGCGCTCGTTGTGCACGACTTGCCCGAGGATGGCACCGCGCCCGCCCCCTGCGGCGAAACGCTTCACTTTGAGATCGGCAATGCGCACGCCGGAACAGAAACCGTACTTGGCCGCCCGCTTCACTTTCATCGCACCGCGAAACGGGAAGGCGAGCCACTACAATTCCGCGCCGTGTCCGCGACCGACCCCGACCAGAAGGAGCCGCTCTTCACCGCGCGATTCGCCGGGATGTGGACGTTCTCCTTCGTCACCTTCTTCTCGGCCTTCCAACTGCTCCCCGCCGTGCCGTTCCGCATCCTGGAATTGGGCGGCAACAAGGCGCAGGCCGGCCTCTTTCTCTTCTTCTATACGCTGATGAGCGCCCTTGCGGCGCCGATTACCGGCACGGTCGCCGATCACTTCGGCCGGCGGCGGACGCTGATCAGCGCCTCGCTCGTCTTCATCGTCTTCTCCGTGCTCTACGGCGTGATCCGCAACCTCGCGTTGCTCTACCTCGTCGCGGCGGTGCACGGCGCGATCTGGTCCAGCATCCTCGCCGCGAGCTCCGCGATCCTCACCGAGTTCATCCCCGAGTCGCGGCGGACGCAGGGCATCGCGTTGTGGGGATTGGCGAGCATGGCGGCGTTCGCTCTGGCACCGCCGGTCGGCCTGTTCGTCTTCAAATTCGGCTGGCTGACGCTCTGCCTGGAGCTGGCGACGCTCTCTCTGCTGATGGCGCTCGCCGGCTGGCGACTTCCGGTGCGCGACGGCGACCGCCCGACGACGCGGCCCGACATCCGCGACTCCTGGGACTTCCGCGTGATGGCCACCGCTGTCTCGCTCGCCGTCACCGCGTTCGGCTACGGCGGGATCACGAGCTACGTCGCGATCTTCTCGCTGGAGCGCGGCATTCATCCCGAGTCGCTCTTCTTCACCGTCTCCGCCGCCACCATCGCTGTCGTCCGCATCTTCACCTCCCACCTCGGCGACCGCCTCGGCCCGAAGGCGATTCTCTATCCGTCGCTGCTTTCCATCCCGATCGCATTCGTGCTGCTCGCGACGGCGCACTCGCGGATGCAGCTGGCCGGCTCGGCCGTTCTGTTCGGCGCCGGGTTCGGCAGCATGTACCCGGCGTTCGCTTCGTTCATCCTCGCCCACACCGATCCGGCGCGGCGCGCGCGGACGTTCGGGAGCATCGTCGGCGCGTTCGACACCGGCATCGCGATCGGCTCATTTGCGATGGGTCAGATCGGCGAACGCTGGAGTCTCGGCCACGCTTACTGGGTCGCCGCGGCGATCAGTTGTCTCGCGGTGCCGATCTTCCTCGTGACGTCGCGGCGCTTCACGGCCGAGGCCGCAAATGGCACCGGCGTTGCTTCGTCGATCGAGCATGCCTGACGTATCACCCGACGACGACGAGCACATCTCCAAGAAAGTCGTCTACGAGCACACCACCTCCGCCCGCCAGAACCTCGGCGCGATCATCGCCATCATCGTGATCGCCGTCGCGCTGCTGGTGTTCATCCTGACGCACATGAAGTAGCGCGCCTCACGACGCGCCGAGCACCTGCAGGAAGTCCGCGGATGCGTGGCGCAACGTCGCGTCCGCAAGAGGTCGTGCGAGCCCCGAACTGCGTCGTCACTCCAGCTCGAACGCGACGGTGACGCCGCACTGCACCTGGTGCACTCCGGCCTCCACGGCGAGGCCGCCGAGAACGCCGCCCTCCACTCCCGCCGTGCGCGACGTCAGCTCGAACGGCGACGTGCTGCCGTCCGTCACGGCCAGCGCTTTTCCGAGCTTTCGTTCCGCCAGGGTCGATAGCTTCTTCGCCTTCCGCTTCGCATCCGCGAACGCGGTGTCGAGGCAACGATCCTGAACGGCTTTCTCATCGGCAACGGAGAACTGCGGCCCGTAGAACGAGTTCGCTCCGACTTCGACCGCCGAGGCGATCAGATCGCCGGCATCCATGGCGCCCTGACGCGTCACGCCGACCGACACCGAAACCTTGTAGCGCCCGTCCTCCGATCCGAGGCTCATGCGAGACGTCTTCAGCTCCTGC
>JAFAVZ010000628.1 GCA_019242175.1 Acidobacteriota bacterium | reverse complement strand
AACAGCGAGATCCCGATCGCGAAGTCGATCGTCGACTACATCTTCCGGTGGCTCGGGTCACGCTTCCTCGGCCCCGACGACAAGGCGGCGCTCGGGCTGATCGATCGCAGCGCCGTGGTCGGGGACGCCTACGCCGGATTCGGCTCTGCGGCTTCGGCGCCGGCCGAGCCTATGACTCCGCCTTCGGCTCCGTCGACGGCGGCCGCTGTCGCCGCGCCTCCGGCCGGCTCCAGCGAGTCAGCACGTGACGAGGCGAAGGACAAGCCCCAGGCCTCCGTTGCCGTCGAGACCGGTGGCGGGGTGAAGGGGGTCAATGATGCGGTCGCGGCCGCGGGCTCTGTTTCGAGCGGCTCCTCCTCTCCGGCTCGAGACGAGCTCGCGGTCGTGGCCACGAACGGCAACGGCCACGCGGCTCCCGTAAAGGCGACGGGGAACGGCAGCGGCACGGTGACGCTCTCGCTCGGGTCGACGAACGTCGCGTTCAAGATCCAGGAGGACGCGCCGAGCTGCGCCGAATGCGGCTCGATCATGGTCCGCAACGGCAGCTGCTACAAGTGCCTGAACTGCGGCAGCACGAGCGGCTGCTCCTGATCTTCTGATTCGCTACAAATGAAAGGGCGGCCCTCGCGGCCGCCCTTTTTGTTTGCAATCAATGCCCGTGTACATCGTCGCTCCGCGTCGTACTGCGCGTGGCTGAGGATCGTCGCGACGAACGCGTCGACGTCGTGAATGCCGAGGAGAAGACGGCGCTCTTCGTCGAATGGGCGCGAGGCTTTGATCGCCGCGTTCAGCTCGCCGAGGCGATGCGGCTCGCATGCGAGGACGCGGTGGAGACGAAAGCGCCAGCTGTCGAACGCACTCTGCGATTCGCGGCGCCGGCGTTCGCGGCGCGGAACGTAGGAGCGAGCGTCACGATGGCGCTGCAGCTCGATCTCCCAATGAACGAACGCGTGATCGCCGATCAGGTTCTTCGGCAGCAGCCCGCGCACGTAGCCGAGGGCTTCGTCGGGATCCATGCCGGCGGTGATGGCGCGGCACCAGCGCATGAAGTGATGCAGCTTGTCCTCGACCTGCCGCGACCGCACAACGTCCGACAGATCGGCCTCGCGGAGCAGATCGTGACGGGTCAGCTCGAAGTCTTCGATGCGAAGGCTCGTGCGCACGATGCGGCGCACCGCGCGTTTGCGCAGCGCCTTGTCCGTGCGCGCGGACTCGCGATTCTTCGAGGGGAGAATGCTGCGCGTCATCGTGCGCACCTTCTCCGGACGCGGCTTCTTTCGCATGATCGGGAGCGCGAAGTATCTCACCTCACGCCACCACCTCGTGGCCGCGGCCCGGTTGACGCGCGCGGTCAGCTGCATCACCATGAGCAATGTGACGATCGCGCCGATCGTGATCGCCAGTCCGGTGAAGCCCTTGAAGAAGAACGCGTACGAGAACAGCACGAGATACACGAACGGCGCGAGCACGGCCTCCACGAACGCGAAGCGCGCGCCGAAATGAGGAAAACTGAAGGCGCGCTACACTGAGCGCATCACGACGAGCGTGGAGGCTTCTTTGAATCGACGGATCTTGGTCACGGGTGCGTTTCTGTTGTTGGGCAGTGTCGCGGCGTTTGCGGACGGGGTGAAAGAGACGGTGCACGTCGTCATCACCGGCGGCGCGAATGCCGGGACGTATGACGTCAGCACCGATCGCGGAGGATGTTCGGCCGGCTTCACCGGCGTCGGCTCGTGGGGCAATCAGCTCTCGCAGCCGAAGGAGAAGGATCCGAAGAAGCTGAACAGCCTGCAGCTCATCGTGCCGGACGCGAAGAAGGCCGCGAACGGAACGAAGGAGTTCTTTCTGATGGTCGGCTTCGGGCCGCTGCTGCAACGCGCCGCGGAGTACACGGTCGAGACACGCGCGGGCCAGAAGCGTCCGATGGGCAGCGGCACGGTGACGGTGATGGATCACGGCACGACGGGCATGGTGCGCTTCGACGTGATGACTGCCGACAAAGTGCACATGGTCGGCTCGATCGACTGCAAAGAGGTCGGGCGCAATCAGTAGTTGCTAGTGGCTGATCGCTGGTTGCTGGTAGATCGACTTGCGCAGCGTTCGTCATGACGAGGCGGCGCGAGTAACCAGCAACCAGTAACCAGCAACCAGTAACCAGCAACCAGTAACCAGCAACCAGTAACCAGCAACCAGTAACCAGCAACCAGTAACCAGCAACCAGCAACCAGTAACCAGCAACCCACCACCCAGGGTCAAAACGACCCGGCCCCATCACGCTTCCTCTCTACGCGACGCGTGGCACATCGCTTTCACTGCGTCGGCCTCATGCTCGACCGCCGCGAACTTCTCCTCAAGTCCTTCGGCGCGGCCCTCACCTTCGGCACCGGCGTCCGCCTCCTCGGCGCGACTCTGCCTTCCGCCGAGACGGTGATCACCGCGCCCGACCTCACCGCCAAAGACGTCTGCACGCTCACCTGCCAGCAGACGCTCGGCCCGTGCTACTACGACACCGGCCTCATTCGGTCCGACATCCGCGAAGGCAAAGTCGGCCTGCCCACGCTGCTCAGTTTCCTCGTCCTCAACGTTGACACTTGCGAGCCGGTCGCGAACGCGTCGATCGACATCTGGCACACCGACGCGCGCGGCATCTACTCCGCGCCGATCAACACGATGTGCAACGGTACCGATCTCACCGCGCGTTCGCAGCGCTTCTGCCGCGGCGTCCAGTTCACCGATGCAAACGGCTACGCGCGCTTTCTCACGGTCTATCCCGGCTGGTACAGCGGGCGCACGACGCACATCCACGCCACGATCCGCGTGAACAACACGGAGATGGTGACGACGCAGTTTTACTTCGACGACGCGTTGAACGACGCCATCTATTCGTCGCACGCGAGCTACAACTCGCGGCCGGTGAAAGACACCACGAACCTGCGCGACAACGTGATCGGCGGCTCGGCGTCGCGCGTCTCGCCGTTCCTTTTCTCCACGAAGCTGATCGGCGGCAAATCGCTCGCCGCGTTGAAAGTGATCGGAATCCGCACCGCGAGGACGACATGCGCAGCCTGATTCTTCTCTCCATGCTCATCGCCGCCGACGCGCTCGCGCAGACGTGCGCGACGAAGACGCTCGCCTGTTCCACGACGACCGCCGCCGCGCTCGCGAGCACCGACTGCACCGCGTCCGACGGCAGCCGCTATCAGCTCTGGACGTTCAACGGCACGGCAGGCGACGAAGTCACGATCGAGATGCACTCGACCGCGTTCGACACATACCTCCTGCTCCTCGATCCGGACGGCTTGCCGCTGACGGACAGCGACGATCTCGCCCACACCGCAACCGACTCGAAGATGGTCTTCACGCTGACCGCAAACGGCACATGGACGGTCGTGGCGAACAGCTTGGCGGCATCGAAGACGGGCGACTACACGATCTCGCTCGTGTGTCCGAATGCGGTGATCGTTCCGCCCGCACGACGAAGGGCGACGCGGTGACGCCTTCAACGTGAGGGAGGGCTTCAGCCCGCCCGGAACCGGCTGAAGCCGGTTCCCACGTAAGAAAAAACGTAGGGCCGGCTCTCCAGCCGGCCCGATGTCGATGCTGGGCCGGCTGGAGAGCCGGCCCTACGTTTTTCTTACTCCGAGGCGTTGATCGTGTACTGCTCCAGCTTTCCGTCCGGCATCGTGAACGTCGTCAGGCGTAGCGTTTTGTTCGGGAAGCGGATGCGGTAGCGGCGAAGCGTCATGCCGCCGCGCAGCGACTGCGGCAGCGGCGCGAACTCCGTGGGCGTGCCGAGGGGCCCGAGGCTCGAGGCGAAGTCGGCGAGGGCGTCGGCGGAGAAGTAGCTGTTCGCATTCGACGTGAACAGCGCGCGGTCGATCTTCCCCTGTTGCAGCGCGGCGAAGATGCGTTTCGCCGATTCGAGCGCGTTCGTGTCCGTCGTCCCGGCGAACAGCTGCCGCGCGATGGCGGATGCAATCTGCGTCGAGGCATCGGTTGCATCGAGATTCGTCAGCACGACGATCGCCGCGCGGTCGTCCGGGTACACCTCGTTGCGCGCCGTGAAGCCGGAGACTTCGCCGCCGTGCGAAATCTGGCGCCGTCCCTCGACCGGCGCGACCGACACGCCGAGTCCGTAACGCGAGCTCGCTCCGCTCTTCAGCAGCACCTCGGTCTGCATGTCGCGATACGACGCCGGCTTCAGTACGGTCTGGTCGATCATTGCGATGTCCCACGCCGCGAGATCGCGCGCGGTCATCGCCAGCTCGCCGGCGGCGAACATCCAGCCCGTGCCTTCCTTCGGCGCGAGGCGCGGCTTCGCGAGCGCGAAGCGCATGTAGCGCGACGGATCGGTCGGGCCGAGCGGCGCCTCGTCCGTGTTCGTCACGGACGTCATCTTCAGCGGCTCGAACACGCGCTTCTTCAGAAAATCGAGCAGCGGCAGGCCCGCGACGCGCTCCACGATCAGGCCGGCGATCACGTAATTCGTGTTGCTGTACTGCCACTTCGTGCCCGGCTCGAAGTCGAGCGGGATCTTCGCCCAGCCGTTGAGGATCGCATCCGGCGCGACCGGCTTCATCATCATCGGCATCACGTAATCCTGCGGCCAGAAGTCCTGGTAGCCGGACGTCATCGAAAGCAGCTGGCGGATCGTCACGTCCTGCGCGCGCGTGAGCTCGGGGAGCCAGCGCACGACCTTGTCATCGAGCGTCAGCTTTCCTTCCTCCGCGAGCAGCAACACGGCCGCGGCGGTGAACTGCTTGCTGATCGAGCCGATGCTGTAGCGCATGTCGGCCGTCGCGGCCATCGGCGGATCGAGCCGCGCGTTGCCATAGGCCTTGGCGTACAGCAGCTTGCCGTCTTTCACCACCGCGATCGAGGCGCTCGGCGCGCCGCTGCGGGCGAGAACGTCCGTCACGGCCTTGTCGATGGCGGCGGGGTCCTGGGCGAAGAGCGAGGTCGTGAGAGCGAGGAGGAAAAGTGCAACTGTCACACGCATGACCGCGGATGGTAAGCCAGAATGGACCGGCTACAATTCATCCAATAACCCGAATGTCCGAGGTCACCCAGCTCCTTCGCGAATGGAATGCGGGCCGTCCGGAGGCCCGCGATCAGCTCATGCGGCTCGTGTACGACCCGCTGCGCGACATCGCGGAGCGCCATCTGCATCGCGAGCGCGAAGGGCACACGCTGCAGCCGACGGCGCTCGTTCATGAGCTGTACGTGCGGTTCGCCGACCAACGGCGCGTGGAGTGGCGGGACCGCGTGCATTTCTTCGCCGTCGCCGCGCAGGTGATGCGGCGCATCCTCGTCGATCACGCCCGGCGGAAGAAGAGCGACAAACGGGGCGGGGAGAACATCCCGCTCACGATCGACACGGCGCTCGACGTCTGCGAAGAACGCGACTTCGACCTCGTCGCGCTCGACCTCGCGCTCGACCGGCTGACGGAGATCTTTCCCCAGCAGGCGCGCATCGTCGAGCTGCGTTTCTACGGCGGGCTGACCATCGACGAGACGGCGGAGGCGCTGGGCATCTCGCCGGCGACGATCAGCCGGGAGTGGACGATGGCCCGCGCGTGGCTGCGCCGGGCGATGAGCGTGCGATGAGCGACGCCGCGTTTTGGGAAGACGTCCGGGAGCTGTTCCACGCCTGCGCGGAGTTGCCGAAGGCGGAGCGGGCGAAGATCCTGGCCGGCGTCGACGAGACCACGAAGGCCGAAGTTTCGTCGCTGCTCGACGAGCATGATGCGGCCGGCGAGTTCCTCGAC
>JAFAVZ010000609.1 GCA_019242175.1 Acidobacteriota bacterium | reverse complement strand
CCCGGCGACTTCTTCGGCGAGATGTCGCTGCTCGACGACGAGCCGCGCTCCGCGACGGTGATCGCGACCGAGCCGCTGGAGGTCGTAACGATTTGGCGCAGCGACTTCCTCTCGCTCCTCTCCGAGAACTTCGCGCTGACGAAGAAGGTACTGGCCGAGCTGTCGCGCCGGCTGCGGACGGCGTCGAACCGGATCGAGTCGCTGGCGACGATGGACGTTTACGGCCGCCTCGCGCGCTTCTTCCTCGACCTCGCCCGCGAAGACGGCAAGGTGCTGGACAACGGCTACGTGGCCGTGACGCGCCCGACGCACCAGTCGATCGCGAACATGATCGGCACGTCGCGCGAGACCGTTTCGCGCCTCATCCACGACCTGATGAAGCAGGGGCTGTTGCTGTCGGAAGGAAAGACCATTTACCTGAGGAAGACGGCGATCGATCAGTTCCGCGCGGAGATGTAGGCGCTCGCTTCGCTCACTCGGATTGAGGATTGAGGATTGAGAATTGAGGATGAAAAGCTGAAGGGGTCGCCGAGCGGAGCCAATCCTCAATCCTCAATCCTCAACCCTCAATCCCAGTTCACGATCCCCAACATCCTCACGCTGCTCCGGCTCTTCCTCGTTCCCTGCTTCTTGTACGCGTCGATGCGCGGCCATTTCCTCGCGGCGTTCGTGCTGTTCGTGAGCGCCGCGTTGACGGACGTGTTCGACGGCATGATCGCTCGCCGTCTCAACCAACGCTCCCGCCTCGGCGCCATCCTCGATCCCGCCGCGGACAAGACGATGATGATCTGCGGCTATCTGTACTTCACGTTCAGCCAGAGCGTGCGGCTGCGGTTTCCCGGCTGGCTGACGTTCACGGTGTTCATCCGCGACTTCCTCATCATCCTGTTCGCGTACCTGCTGTACACGCGCGTGCAGGTGAAACGGTTCCCCCCTTCGTGGGCCGGGAAGACGTCGACCGTGACCCAGGCCGTGACGCTCGGCTGCACGATCGCCGTGAACGCGTTCGGGACGCCTTTCCTCGGCCAGCTCGCGGAGATCCTGTTCCGCGCCGCGCTCCTCATCACGCTTTTCTCGGCCTGGGACTACCTCCGGCGCGGCAAAGGGCTGCTGGAAGAAACGTGGGGACGTGCTTCCGCCCGCGCCGAAACCGGCTGAAGCCGGTCCCCACGTACCGCCTCCGGGACCAACTGTAACCGGCTCCACGTACCTCACGATGCGCTTGACCATCTCACGCCCTTTGCTACAATCCGCCGCTCTCCGCGCGGGAAATTCATTCCGGGCGGGGCTGGTTGGAGCGGTTTCCAATTGCCTCCATAGCTCAATTGGTAGAGCAGCAGACTCTTAATCTGTTGGTTCTAGGTTCGAGTCCTAGTGGGGGCACCAAACCAGCACACAATCCGGGGGTCGAAGGCCGGCGGTCAGATGCGCTAAGCTAGACCGCCAGCCTCCGACCCCCGAATCACATCTGCGAAAGTGGCGGAATTGGCAGACGCGCTGGACTTAGGATCCAGTGGACTCAGCGCCGTGCGGGTTCGAGTCCCGCCTTTCGCACCAATCCACCGAAAAGACGAGGCTGCATGCTGCTCAACTTCACCGACATCTCTCCCATCAAGAAATCCGTCGAGATCGAGATCCCCGCAGAGCTGATCGCCAGCGAGGCGCAGCGCGTCACGAGCGAGTTCAGCCGCCAGGCGCGCATCGACGGCTTCCGCCCCGGCAAAGTCCCGGCGAGCGTCGTCCGCAACCGTTTCGCGAAGGACATCGAGGAGGAGGTCATGAACCGACTCCTTCCCCGCACGTTTCACGAAGCCATCAAAGACCGCGGCCTCGTGCCGGTCGGCGATCCTCGTCTGGAGCACGTCGATGCGTTCATCGAAGGCGCGCCGATCAAGTACAAGGCCGAGTTCGAGGTCAAGCCGACGTTCGAGCTGGGCGACTACCGCGGCCTCGACATCGACGAGCCGAAGATCGACGTCACGGTCACGGACGTCGAGGCGATGATCGAGCGCTTCCGCGAACAGGGCAGCACCTACCGCCTCGAGACCGAGCGCGGCGCCGAAGACGGCGACTACGCCGTCATCGACATCCACTCCACGGCTGAAGGCATGGAGCCGAAGACCGACTCCGGCCACTTCCAGATCGGCGAAGAAACGCCGCTCCCCGAGCTGCATGACGCGTTGCGCGGCCGCAAGCCGGGCGAGACGGCGGTCGTCGAGAAGGATTACCCCGAGGATGCCAGCAACGAGGACTTCCGGGGCAAGAAGGTGCGGCACGAAGTCACGCTGAAAGAGATCCGCGTGCAGGAGAAGCCGGAAGTGAACGACGACTTCGCGCGCAGCGTCGGGCCGGGCTGGGAAAGCGCGGACCAGATGCGCGAGGCGATCGAGGCGGACATCCGCCGCCATCGCGAAGGCGAGGCCGTGCGCGCCAAGCGCAACCAGATCGGCGAGCGGCTGCTCGCCCGCCACGAGTTCGAGGTCCCCGACTCGATGGTCGACGAAGAGCTCGGCCGCTCGCTGCAGAACTACGCCCGCTTCCTCGCCACGCAGGGCGTCGACATCGACAAGGCGGAGATCGACTGGCGCAAGGTCGGGGAGGAGTTCCGCCCCGAGGCCGTGAAGCGGGTGAAACGTGGGTTGATCCTGGAGCAGGTCGCGAAGAAGGAAGGCATCGCGGTGAGCGACGTGGAAGTCGACGCCGAGATCCGCCGCGCCGCGAACGAGCAGGGCCGGGAGTTCGCCGACGTGAAGCACCGCCTCCGCCACGACGGCGGCTACGAAGAGCTCCGCGGCTCGCTCGCGCAGGAGAAGGCGCTGGAGCTGGTGCTGAAAGAAGCCAGAACGCGGTAAGCGAAAAACGTGGGGACCGGCTTCAGCCGGTCCCGGAGCGGGCCGAAGCCCGCTCCCACATGGGCCGGCTGGAGAGCCGGCCCTACATTTTCCTCCCCAATGGGCGGTTGCCGAATTGTCCACAAACGTGGGGACCGGCTTCAGCCGGTCCCGGAGCGGGCTGAAGCCCGCTCCCACGTTGCTCGTCCCCAAATGGGGCGCCCCTACACATTCTCCTCCCCAAATGGGCGGTTGCCGAATTGTCCACGGCCTGTATCCTGACCACCGTCAAAAAAGGAGAACCCGCAAGATGGTTTTGATTCCGATGGTGGTCGAGCAGACGAGCCGGGGCGAACGCGCCTACGACATCTACTCCCGCCTTCTCAAAGACAACGTCGTCTTCCTCGGACAGGCGATCGACGACACCGTCTCGAACCTGATCATCGCCCAGATGCTCTTCCTCGAGGCCGAGAACCCCGAGAAGGACATCTCGCTCTACATCAACTCCCCGGGCGGTTCCATCACGGCCGGCCTCGCCATCTACGACACGATGCAGTACGTCAAGCCGAACATCGCCACCATCTGCCTCGGGCAGGCGGCTTCGATGGCGGCCATCCTGCTCGCCGCGGGGTCGAAGGGGAAGCGGTACGCGTTGCCGAACTCGCGCGTGCTCATCCATCAGCCGCTCATGCACGGGCTCGGCGGGCAGGCCTCGGAGATCGACATCCACGCGCGCGACATCATGCGGATGAAGGCGCGGATGAACGCGATCCTGGCCGACCACACCGGGCAGCCGATCGAGAAAATCGACCGGGATACCGACCGCGACTACATTCTGCAGGCGCAGGAAGCTGTGGAGTACGGCCTGGTCGACCAGGTCATCACGAAGCGCGATTGATTCGAAGTTTCCGCAGCAGGGCGTGCTCTACCCGGTGAGGAATGGGCAACTTGCTGCGGGAGTTGACTTGAGCGAGAATTCATCGACCCACAGGAAGGGACCCAATCAGTCATGTCGAAGAAGGGGAACAGCGGCGACGTTCTGCGTTGTAGCTTCTGCAACAAGAGTCAGCGCGACGTCAAGAAGTTGATCGCCGGTCCCACGGTCTACATCTGCGACGAGTGCGTCGACATTTGTCTCGACATCATCGCCGAGGACCGCAAGGACGAGCCCGGGACCATGGAAGGTTCGGGGCAGCTGCCGAAACCGAAAGAGATCAAAGAGTTCCTCGACCTCTACGTGATCGGCCAGGAGCGGGCGAAGAAGAAGCTCGCGGTCGCGGTCTACAACCACTACAAGCGGATCGACTACCACCAGCGCAACGCGCGGCAGGACGTCGAGCTGCAGAAATCCAACATCCTCCTCATCGGGCCGACCGGAACGGGCAAGACCTTGCTCGCGCAGACGCTGGCCCGCATGCTCAGCGTTCCGTTCACCATCGTCGACGCCACCACGCTCACCGAGGCGGGGTACGTCGGTGAGGACGTCGAGAACATCATCCTGAAGCTGTACCAGGCGGCGGGGAACGACAAAGAGAAGACTCAGCGCGGCATCGTCTACATCGACGAGGTCGACAAGATCTGCCGCAAGGGCGACAACCCGTCGATCACCCGCGACGTCTCCGGCGAGGGCGTGCAGCAGGCGCTGCTCAAGATCCTCGAGGGGACGGTCGCCAACGTTCCGCCCCAGGGTGGGCGGAAGCACCCGCACCAGGAATTCATCCAGATCGACACCACGAACATCCTCTTCATCTGCGGCGGCGCGTTCGTCGGCCTCGACGGCGTGATCGAACGGCGCCTCTCGCAGACGTCGATGGGCTTCGGGGCGAAGATTGCGTCGAAGAAAGAGAAGAAGACGGGCGAGCTGCTGTCGCAGGTGCACCCGGAAGATCTCATCAAGTTCGGGCTCATCCCGGAGTTCGTCGGCCGCCTGCCGGTGGTCGCGACGCTGAGCGAGCTCGATCGCGGCGCGCTCATCGAGATTCTGCGCGAGCCGAAGAACTCCCTGGTGCGCCAGTACCAGACGATCATGGGCTTCGAGAACGTCACGCTGAAGTTCACGGACGACGCGCTCGAGGCGATCGCCGAGGAGGCGCTGAAGCGCAACGTGGGCGCCCGCGGCCTGAAGATCATCATCGAAGAGCTGATGCTCGAGATCATGTACACGATCCCGTCGCAGGACGCGATCAGCGAGTGCGTGATCACCCGCGAGGTGGTCGAGAATCGCGCCCAGCCGATCACGCTGTACCGGAAAGCGGGCTAACGATTCGCTACGAATCAAGAGTTTGGGACGCCCGCGGAGCAATTCGCGGGCGTTTTGCTTTCAGGAGAGCGGGCGTCCCGCCCGCGGCCGACGGGCGTCTCGCCCAGCGGCTTCCGCGCAACACGGCGCCACGAGACGTGGCGCCGCTGCGGGCGAGACGCCCGCGCTCCATGGAAAGAATCGCAGGCCTTTTTCGTTTTCTCAGCGCTACACTGAATCCGTCCAATCGGGCGATGCGACCTCGCCCATCGATCAGGTAAAACGAAAACCCTATGTCGAATCACGACCCGAAGATCCAGACGCTCCCTCTCGTCCCGTTGCGCGACATGGTCGTCTTCCCCTCGATGATGGCTCCATTCGTCGTCGGCCGGAAGGCTTCCATCCTCGCCCTCGAGGCGACTCTCTCCACCACCGAGAAGCGCATCTTCCTCGCCACGCAGCGCGACCCGAAGATCGACGATCCGTCCATGGACGAGATCTACCACATCGGCGTCGTGGCCACGGTGGTGCAGAACCTCAAGCTCCCGAACCAGAACGTGAAGGTCATGGTCGAAGGGCTCACTCGTGCCGAGATCGTCGGCTCGGGCGAAGCCAGCGGCTACGTCACGGTCGACGTCCGGGAGATCGACACGCGCTACCCGCTCACTCCCGAAGTCTCGCAGTACATGCAGAAGCTCGTCGAGATCTTCGAGCAGTACGCGAAGATGTCCCACCATCTCGCGTTCGAAGGCGTCATGTCGACGCTGAAGCTCGACGATCCAGACAAGTTCGCCGACACGCTCGCCTCCCATCTCCTCATCACCACCGGCGAGAAGCAGCTCCTCCTCGAAACGCCGTCGCCCTACGAGCGCTTGCAGAAGCTCCAGGACTTCCTGGAGATCGAGATCGAGAAGATCAACATCGACAAGCGCATCAACTCCAAGGTCAAGAAGCAGATGGAGCGGGCTCAGAAGGAGTACTACCTCAACGAGAAGATCAAGGCGATCCATCACGAGCTCGGCCGCAAGGACGACCGCTCGGACGAGATCGAAGAGCTCCGCCAGAAGATCGAAGAGGCGGGGATGCCGAAGGAGACGAAGGAGAAAGCCATCCAGGAGCTCAAGCGCCTGGAGGCGATGCCCGGCGTCTCGGCCGAGGCGACCGTCTCGCGGAACTACATCGAATGGCTCGTGTCCGTGCCCTGGAAGAAGGCCTCGAAAGAGATCAAGGACATCGACAACGCCGAGCAGATCCTCAACGAAGACCATTACGGCCTGGAGAAGATCAAGGAGCGCATCCTCGAGTTCCTCGCCGTGCGCCAGCTCCTGAAGCAGCCGAAGGGCACGATTCTCTGCTTCGTCGGACCTCCGGGCGTCGGCAAGACGTCGCTCGCGAAGTCGATCGCCCGCGCCACCGGCCGCAAATTCGTCCGCCTCTCCCTCGGCGGCGTGCGCGATGAAGCGGAGATCCGCGGCCATCGCCGCACGTACATCGGCGCGTTCCCCGGCCAGATCATCCAGCGCATGAAGAAGGCCGGCACGATCAACCCGGTCTTCCTCCTCGACGAAGTGGACAAGATGTCGATGGACTTCCGCGGCGATCCTTCCGCGGCGCTCCTCGAAGTGCTCGACCCCGAGCAGAACAACGCGTTCACCGATCACTATCTCGACGTCGAGTACGACCTCTCGAAGGTGATGTTCATCGCCACGGCGAACGTGACGCACACCATTCCGGCGCCGCTGCGCGACCGCATGGAGATCATCCAGCTCTCCGGCTACACGCACCTCGAGAAGCTGGCCATCGGCCGGCAGTTCCTCGTGCCGAAGCAGAAGCAGGAGCAGGGTCTCGAAGAGGCGAAGATCGACTTCCTCGACAGCGCCGTCGAAGAGCTGGTCGACAGCTACACGCGCGAGTCGGGCGTGCGCAACCTGGAGCGCGAAGTCGGCGCCGTGTTGCGCAAGATCGCGCGGCAGGTGCTCACCGCCGGCCCCGATTTCTCCATCACCATCGACAAGCCGAAAGTCCGCGAGCTCCTGGGCAAAGCCAAGTACCGTTCGCAGCAGATCCACGACAAGAGTGAGATCGGCCTCGCGACCGGCCTGGCCTGGACGGAAGTCGGCGGCGAGATTCTCTCGACCGAAGTCGCACTCTCGCGCGGCAAGGGCACGCTGACGCTCACCGGCAAGCTGGGAGACGTGATGCAGGAGTCGGCTCGCGCCGCGCTCTCCTACGTGCGCTCGCGAGCGGAGCTCTTCGGCCTCGATCCCGATTTCCACTCCGCGCTCGACATCCACATCCACGTGCCGGAAGGGGCGATTCCGAAAGACGGACCTTCCGCCGGCATCACGATGGCGACGGCGCTCCTCTCCGCCGTGACGAAGATCCCGGTCAATCGCGACATGGCGATGACGGGCGAGATCACGCTGCGCGGCAAAGTGCTGCCGGTCGGCGGCGTGAAAGACAAGATCCTCGCCGCGGCGCGCGCCGGCATCACGAAGATCATTCTCCCCGCGGACAACGAGCGCGATCTGGAAGAGATCCCGTCCGACGTTCGCGAGCGGATGGAGTTCCACCTCGTCGAGTCGATGGACGAAGTGATGACCGTGGCCCTCGACGGCACGATCGTTCCGCTCGCGGCGAAGGAAAAGCTCGCCGAGCCGGAGAAGATCGAGATCGGCGAGCCGCCCGTCACGCACTAGCGAAAAGCTGCTGATTTCTACGAAGGACCTTTCCGTGAAAGCGGGAAGGTCCTTTGTTTTTCGGGCGAGCGTGGCACGAACCTTCCATCCTCCCGGCCCATGAATCCCCCTTGACCCCCATCGAGAATACCCGCACAATCTCGGCCGTTCACCCGTACAACCTGCAAGACTTCTTCGTAGTCAGCACGCCGGCTTTTTGTAACAGAACACGATGATTCCATCCCGCGTCTCACCGTGAGCGCGGCGTTACATCCAGCCTCGAACATTCATCTTGGAAATTCGATCGGTAACGTTTCATCGGGCGGCGTACCAGCCCGGCGACTTCCCACGGGATCAACGGCCGCAGTTCGCCATGGTCGGACGATCCAACGTTGGAAAGTCGAGCCTCATCAACGCCGTCCTGAAAAGGAGAGCGGTGGCTCGCGTGAGCCAAACCCCGGGCAAGACCCAGGCGGTTCAGTTCTACCTGATCAACGAGAGGTTCCACCTTGTCGACCTGCCCGGTTACGGCTACGCGAAGGTTTCGAAACAGATGAGAAGCTCCT
>JAFAVZ010000490.1 GCA_019242175.1 Acidobacteriota bacterium | reverse complement strand
TCGACGATGCTCACGAAGGCGACGAAATCCGATCCGACGCTGCTCGACAGCTGGGTTGGTCTGGCCTGGGTGCAGATGCGCGCCGGCAAGTCGAAGGAAGCGGAGGATTCCATCCACGCGGCGGCGAAGATCCATCCCGAGGAATCTGCGAGGCTCGAAGGCGTGCTGCAGGAGATGCGGCAACGCGCGACGCAGCCGGCGGCCACCGCGCCGACGCCCGCCGCGATGCAGCCGCAAACTGCGCCAGCGTCCGGTCCGGCCGTGCACATCACGGTCAACCTCGATGGCCCGCCGCGTCCCGGCGCGATCCTCTTCGTGCTCGCGCGTCCGGCCGGCGTCACGTCCGGTCCGCCGTCTGCGGTGAAGCGCCTGCAGCCGGAGTCGTTCCCGATCACGATCGATCTGTCGTCGGCCGACTCGATGCTCGGCGGCGCGTTGCCGGACAAGCTGCGCATCGAGGCGCGGCTCGACACCGACGGCGACGCGACGACGAAGGACCCGTCCGAGCCGAAGGCCGTGCAGGACGGCGTCAGCGCCAACTCCACGGTCACGCTCACGCTTCGCTGATCGCGTTCTGCTAAACTCGACGCACCGCTTGCGACAACTCGCGGAACAGTAGTGGGAGGGTGTGATGGGCGAGATCAAGCTGTTCCAGATCTGCTATGAGGGCGACCTCACGGTCGAGGTGTCCCATGCGATGCGCAAGCTGGGCGCTGAGCCGGTCTTCGACCAGAGCTGGCACGTCTGGCTTCCCGAAGGTCGCCACGCCGCCCTTCTCATCCGCTACCTCCGCGCGAACATCGGCGAAGACGCGCGCCTCCTCGTCGCCTGCTCGCAGTTCACGACCTCGCGCGACTTCCTACTCATCCGCCACAGCCTCACGCCCGGCGCCGACTACACCGAGCTGCACCACGCGATGGAGCGTCTCGGTTCCATCATCCCATTGCCGTTCGACTCGACGTTCGTTCTGCTCTCCGACGACCGCACCGACGTGCAAACGCTCGGCGCCGCGCTCGGCGAGCTCTGTCCCGACGACTCGCTGCTCGTCACCGGCATCAGCCACGACTGGGCGTTCTGCGATGCGGGCGTCAGCCGCATGGCTGTCGTGGAAGACGAGGTCACGAAGCGAATGGAGTTTCGCGAGTTCTGATCGCTTGCGGCGGCGCGCTCATCGTTCGCAAATGAGACGCGTGCACGCCGAGGTGATCGGCATTCCGAGCGAGTGACGGCGCGAGCAAACACAGCGACGTGATGCGCCGCGCAGCGTTCGAGAAGTGCGCGACCTCGTCGCGGCTGAGTGGACGCTCCAGCGCCGAGGCGTGCCGCGCCCGAAGCCAGTCGCGCAGCTCGCCGCGTTTCCAGACCGCGAGCGGCACGTTCTTCCAGAAGGCCTTCTCGTTCAGCTGCACGTCGCATGTCTGCTCGCCGAGGAGCGCGAGCACGTCGGCGACGGCGTTGCCTGTCGCGCCGGCGAAGTCCTGCAACGCGGCGAGCTCGTCATCGGCGTAGGGGCGAATCACGATGCGTTCGCCGTCGCGCCACGCATCGTCGACGAGGAGCACCGAGCCGCGCAGCATCCGCGCCTCTTTGCCGATGCGCGTAGGAACGCCGATGGCGCGCAGCTCCGGTTCCTGCGCGCGCGCCATCAGCGAATCGTCTGCGCAGAACGCGCGCGTCAGGCGATGGCCGAGGTGCGCGGAGGCGCGCAGCTTCGCGCGATCGTCCGGAAACGGGATGCGGTTCGCATCAGCCCCGGCAACGAGCCACGCCGCGACATGATGGAAGAGATCCTCTTCGCTTGCACCGTGGCGCAGCAGATAGTTGTGCGCGTCGCGAGTGAGATTCGGCACGCGGCTCACCACCGCGCGCCGCGCCGAGTCTGACCATTCGCGCACGATCACCTGGGCCGGAATCATCCGCGCATCGCCGAGCACGACGTGCCGTGTCACGAACGGCTTCCCGCCGGTCGGCATTGCGATCCAATCGGCGCCCGACGCGGCGAGCTCGAGATACGGATTCGCCAACGTTGCCACGTGCACCCAGCGCACATCGAACGGTGCGTGTTGGTAGGGGAGGATGTGATGCTCGTGATACTCGGCGCGATGCATCGGCGACTTCATCCGCCGGATGAGCCGCGGCCGGTCGACGTCTGCGAGCTCCGGAAGCTCGAGGCGCAGAGCGGAAAAACTACTGGCGTAAATCTCGGCAATCTTCATTCGGGAGCCTCGGAGATACAGCGTCGGGAATCGCTGTGCGCGGAGAGCGCGCGCGGGAGAGACGGGGCGATTCAGCCGAGCCGTGGAGGGTGGAAGACGCCGTTCGCGGGCCGGACGTGCGCGCCGTCTGTGATGGCGACAGCGCTGCAGTCGAGGGCGGGAGGAGGCGGGGCGAGGTGCACCGTCGCCCCGACCGTGGCGAGATCGAGATCCTGATCGTCGCCGTCCGCCGCGAGACAGAGGAAGGTCGCGAGAAGGATCAGCAGTGCGATCGTTCCGGCGCGACGCATCACCCAATTTTAGCCGAAGGCGGAGAAATGTAGGGCCGGCTCTCCAGCCGGCCCATCGTTGATGCTGGGCCGGCTGAGAGCCGGCCCTACGTCAATGCACGTCGCCCATCATGCCCTTGATCGGCTTCAGCAGCAGCAGGAGCACGAAGGCCGCGCCGATCGTGATCGCCGCCACCGCTCCGAAGAGCTGCGTCAGCGGGAGCTTGTCCATCATGCCCGCCGCGTAGCCCGCCGCCTTGTTGCCGACGGAGAGCGACACGAACCACACGCCCATCATCGAGCCGACATAGCGTTGCGGCGCGAGCTTCGTCACCAGCGACAGGCCGATCGGGCTGAGGCAGAGCTCGCCCATCGTATGCAGGAAGTAGACGCCGACGAGCCACCACGGGCTGACCTTCACGTTCATCGTCTGAGCCATCCGCGCCGCGGGGACGAGGAGGAGCATGCCCAGGCCGACGAGAAAAAGACCGTAAGAGAACTTCGCTGGGCTGGACGGTTCACGTTTGCCGAGCCCCATCCAGATGAACGCGAAAACCGGCGAGAGGAGGATGACGAACATCGGCTGGATCGCCTGCAGCGTGCTCGCCGGCACGTCAAGGCCGAACATGTGCAGATCGGTATAGCGCTCTGCGAAAAGATTGAGGCTCGAGCCGGCCTGTTCGAACGCCATCCAGAAGAGGCAGGAGAAGATGAAGAGGATGCCGATGACGGCCATCCGCTTCTTCTCCTCCGAGGTGAGCGGCGCATCCGACTTCGTCGCCGCCTCGGCGATCTTCGCGGCGCGCGGCGCCTCGCGGCCGACGATGTACTTGCCGCCGGCGACGTACTGAATCAGGCCGAGGGTCATGCCGAAGCCGGCGCAGGCGAAGCCCCAGTGCCAGTTCACGCGCTGCCCGATCGGACCGCAGATCAGCGGCGCGATGAACGCGCCGAGGTTGATGCCCATGTAGAAGATGGAGAAGCCGGCGTCGCGGCGTTGGTCGTCTTTCTCGTAGAGCGTGCCGACGAGCGAGGAGACGTTCGGCTTGAGCAGGCCGGTGCCGATGACGATGAGCACCAGGCCGGCGTAGAACGCGCTCAGCGTCGGGATGGCCATCGTGAAATGGCCGAGGGCGATGATGATGCCGCCGACGAGGACGGAGCGATAGAGGCCGAGGATCTTGTCGGCGACGAAGCCGCCGAAGATCGCGAGAAGGTAAACGCCGGAGGTGTACGTGCCGTAGATCGAGCTCGCCTTTTCCGTCGTGAACCCTAGGCCGCCCTGTTGCGCGGTCGCGGTCATGAAGAGGATGAGCAGCGCCCGCATCCCGTAGTAGCTGAAGCGCTC
>JAFAVZ010000407.1 GCA_019242175.1 Acidobacteriota bacterium | reverse complement strand
ATGGAGGAGTTCAACCGCGACCACGCCATCGTCTACACAACCGTGCAGATGTATCGCGTCGATCGTTTCGACTACCTCCGCGGGCTGTACGACCGCGGCATGAGCAAAGGCTTCATCCCGGCGGTGAAGCTCGTGCGCGGCGCGTACATGGAGGCGGAGCGTGCACGTGCGGCGGAGAAGGGATTGCCCGATCCGATCCAGCCGGACAAAGACGCGACCGATGCTGCCTTCGACGCCGCCGTCGCGTTCTGCATCGAGCGCATCGCCCACATCGGCCTCGTCGTCGGCACCCACAACGAATCCTCGGTCGCCAAGCTCCTCGCGGAGATGGACCGTTGCGGCCTCGAGCCGAACGATCCGCGCGTCGAGTGCTCGCAGCTCCTCGGCATGAGCGACAACCTCAGCCGCGGGCTCGCCGAGCATGGCTACAACACCTCGAAGTACGTCCCGTACGGGCCGCTCGTGACCGCGATTCCGTACCTCGTACGCCGCGCGCAGGAGAATTCCTCGGTCGCGGGGCAGACCGATCGCGAGCTTCGATTAGTCACCGCGGAAATCGAGAGACGCGCCCGCATATAATCCGCGCCGCATGCCTCGTTCTTTCGAAGGAGACCTCAACGCCGACGGGTTGCGTTTCGCCGTCGTGGCCAGCCGATTCAACGACGAGATCGTCGGCGGCCTGCTCGACGGCGCGTTGGAATGCCTCACCCGGCACGGCGCGGCGGATGACGCCATCGCGCTCTACCGCGTGCCCGGCGCGTTCGAGATCCCGATGATGACCAAGCACCTGATCGCCGCGGGCGACGTCGACGCGATCGTCACCCTCGGCTGTCTGCTCCGCGGCGACACGCCCCACTTCGACTTCATCTCCGCGCAGGTCACGAACGAGCTCTCGCGCGTCGCCGTCGATGCCGACTTTCCGGTAGCCTTCGGCGTCATCACCTGCAACACGATGGAACAGGCGGTCGCGCGATCGTCGAAAGGCAGCGGAAACAAGGGTTGGGAGGCGGCGTTGGCGGCGATCGAAATGGCGAACTTGTGGCGCGCGGTTCGCAGCGGGAAAGCGTAACCATGGGTGCCCGTAGGAAAGCGCGCGAGCTCGCGCTCCAGATGCTCTTTCAGCACGACCTCAGCGGCAACGACGCCGCGATGATCACCAGCACGTTCGAAGACCTCATCAAGTCGAAGCCGAACACCCGGGAGTTCGCGATCAAGATCTTCCAGGGAACCGTCGATCACCTCCAGGAGATCGATGACATGATCCAGCGCCAGGCGGACAACTGGCGCCTCTCGCGTATGGCCGTCGTCGACCGGAACATCATCCGCATGTCGGTCTACGAATTCATGCACGAGACGGACACCCCGAAGCTCGTGATCATCGACGAGGCCATCGAGATCGCGAAGAAGTTCGGGACGCAGAAGTCGTCGCAGTTCATCAACGGGATATTGGACGGGATTCTGAAACGCTACAATCTCGCCTCGTGACGAGCGAGCAGGACCGCAGAGCGAGCCGCGTGAGGAGCATGCGATGAGTCTCCTCGGCCGTCTCGAAGATCTCTCCCTCACGGACATCATCCAGATCGTCTTCCTCAGCCGCCGCACCGGCGTGCTGGAGATCATCGATCCGAAGGGCCGGCACACCGTTCTCTTCCGCGCCGGCCTCGTCGTCAACGCGTCATCGCCCGCACATCCGGATCTCGTCAGCTACCTCGCCGGGCAGCAGCTGATCGCCGAGTCGGGGGCGAAGATGTTGCGGAAGATGGAGGAGAGCGGGATTCCGTACGGTACGGCGATCGTCGAGCTGAACCTGATGTCGCCGACCGACCTCGGCTCCGCCATCCGCAACCGCATCCTCGACGTCGTCACGCCGCTGCTCAACAGCCGCGAAGGCGAGTTCAACTTCATCCTGAGCGATGCGATGAGCGCTCTGGACGTCGAGTACGACCCGGAGAACATCTTCCGCGAAGGCGGCCTCTCGCCGCAGCGCATCGTGGGGGGCGAAGGCGGCGAGAAGATCAAGCCGCTGAAGAGCCTCGAGGAATCGCTGAAAGCGGGCAAGGCCTTGCTCCGCGGCTCCGCGCCGGCCGAGACCACGCCCGCCTCGCTCAACCTCGGCCTGGGCCAGCCTTTGAATCCGCCCGCCCCGGCACCGGCGCAGAACAACATCGTTCCGTTCCCGAAACCTGAGGCGACGCCGACGTTCAGCGCGGTGCCGGACGAGCCGCTGCCGGAGATTCCGGACGAGCCGCCGCCGCGCGACTTCAAGCGTCCGGAGAGCGGCAAGTTCAAAGTCTCCGGCGGTCTCATCGAAGTCGAGTCGCCCGAGGCGACTTATCGGAATGTGGTGCTTTTCGAACGGAACCCGCTGGTGCGCGTCGCCGCGCGGCGCGCGTTCACGAAACACAACGTCAAGATCTTCCAGTACGGCTCGTTGGATGACGTCCGCGTCGCGCTCACGGACCTCTTCCGCTCGAACAGCTTCTTCGTGACGTTCCTCGAGCTGACGGATGCCGACCGCAACGCGGACGGCCCGACCGTCCGCCTCCTGCAGCAGCTCAAGCGACGCAATCCGCGTCTGCCCGTGGTCGTCGTCGATCTCGAAGCCGACTTGCGACGGCGTCATGCGCTGCTGCGCGCAGGCGCCGATCTCTACCTCACGAAGCCGAGCCCCGCGCGGTTGCAGCCCGGGTTGGCCGAGGAGGAGTTGTCGCTTTTTGCGGATGAGTTGGTGCTGTTCGCCGATCGCTCGTTCCAGCAGTGGGAACAGGTCACGGGCGGCTTCGGTGCGGACGCGGGACGCCGTTTCTACGAGATGGCGAACAAGGAAAACCTCGACCGCAGCTTCGGCGTCCTCAAGCAGCTCATCAACGAGCTCTCGAATCCGAACGACATCGGGCAGGTCTCGCAGACGATCCTGCGCCTCTCCGCCGAATACCTCGAACGCGGCGCGCTCTTCATGGCCAACGACGAGTACTTCGTCGGCCTCGGCGGCTTCGGCATCACCGGCGACGAAGGGGAGTCGATCGACACCCGCGTGCGGCGGATGAAGATCGCGCGCAACGAGTCGTCGGTCCTCGGCGACGTGGCCACGTCCGCCGAGGCGCATCAGGGGAAGATGCGGCGCACGCCGGCGAACGTCGAGCTCATCGAGCGCCTCGGCGGCATCCTGCCTACGGAGGTCGTTGCACTTCCGATCATGCACTCCCAACGCACGATTGGTATTCTGTACGGTGACAACGCCGAGCATCGGGCTCCCATCGACAGCATGACCGGTCTGGAGATCTTCCTCTCCCAAGCCGGTTACGCCTTCTCGAACGCGGTGTTCGCCAGCGCGGCCAAGCGGCTATGAAGATTCTGGTCGTCGAAGACTCGTCCTCGATGCGCGCCTACCTCACGACCATCATCGAGGGGGGGACGGAGAGCTACGACCTCGAGATCGTCGAGGCCGCCTCCGGCTTCGAGGCGCTGAAGACGCTGCCTCACCATCGCTTCGACGCGATCCTGACCGACATCAACATGCCGGACATCAACGGCCTGGAGCTGGTCAGCTTCCTCAAGAATCACCCCGTCTACAAGACGATCCCGATCATGGTCATCTCGACCGAATCGAGCGACGAAGACCGCCGCCGCGCCGCCGCCCTCGGCGCCGAGGAGTATTTGGTGAAGCCTTTTCAGGCGGCGGAGCTGGTGGATAAACTTCGAAGGCTTTTGAAGGTTGCGTAGAAGTTCCTGGTTGCTGGTTCCTGGTTACTCGCGCCGCTGCGCCTGGAACGGACCAAAGCGCAAGTAACCAGTAACGAGCAACCAGCAACTACAATCAACGATATGCCCCGTGACGACGATCGCCGCGCACGCGAGGAGTTCACCAGCGAAGCGGAGGAACTGCTCGACACGCTGTCGCGCGATCTCGTCGATTTCGAGGCGCAGGGCTCGAGCGTCCGGCCGGAGCTGGTCAACAAAATCTTCCGCGAGGTGCACTCGCTCAAAGGGCTCGCGGGCATGCTCGGCTTCGCGGAGATCGCCGAGCTCTCGCACAACCTCGAAGACATGCTCGACCGGTTGCGGATGGGGAAGATCCCGATCTCGCGCGACCTCATCGACCTCCTCTACGACGCCGTCGACAGCCTGAACCGGCTCGTCATCGGCATCAACGATCCGTCGCTGAGCGGGCTCGTCGACATCACGGCGCTCACGCGGCGCATCCATCACGCGGTGACGCAGACGCCGCAGACGAAGGCGGACGATCCGTTCGCCGAACTGACCCTCGACGACCAGACGCGCAAGTCGCTCACCGAGTACGAAGAGCATCGGCTGCTGGAGAACGTGCGGGCCGGGAAGCACATCCTCTCGATCGAAGTCACGTTCAACTTCAGCGACTTCGACGAACGCCTGCGCGGGCTCACGACGACGCTCAGCGAGACGGGCGAGGTGATCTCGACCTTGCCGGCGATCGACACCAGCGGCGGCGCCGGCATCTCGTTCCGTTTGCTCTACGGGTCGACGCTGAACGATGCAGCGGTGGCGGCGATCAGCCCCGATGCGCGCGTCGCGTCGCTGCGCAAATTGACGGCGCCGGCGAAGACGCCGGACGAAGGCGGCGTCGCGGCACCGGAAGCGGCGCCGGACGAAGAGCTTTCTCTGCGGTCGCTTTCGCAGACGGTGCGCGTCGACATCTCCCGGCTCGACCACGTGATGAACATCGTGGGCGAGCTGATCATCGAGAAGACGCAGCTCGAGACGCTCACCCGCTCGCTCGACGCGCAACAGGCGCGGATGGTCTCCCACGAGCTGGGCAAGGTCTCGCGCAACCTCGACCGCAAACTGAACGAGCTGCAGCGCTCGATCATCGAGATCCGCATGGTCCCGGTGGGGCAGATCTACGCGAAGCTCTCGCGCACGGTGCGCAAGGTCGCGCGCGAGCTCGGCAAAGAGATCGAGCTGGTGTTGCGCGGCGAGGAGACGGAGCTCGACAAGATGATGGTCGAGGCGCTCACCGACCCGCTGATGCACATCATCCGCAACGCGCTCGACCACGGCGTCGAGCCGGCCGATCAGCGCCGGGCGAAGGGAAAGAGCCCGGTCGGCAAGGTGACGCTGAACGCGTATCAGCAAGGGAACTCGGTCGTGCTCGACGTGACCGACGACGGACGGGGCATCGATCCCGAGCACGTGAAGAGCGTGGCCGTGAAACGCGGGCTCGTCGCCGCGACGGATTCGGTCGATGCGATGCGCGCGCACGAGCTGCTGTTCACGCCCGGCTTCTCGACTGCGTCGCAGGTGAGCGAGATCTCCGGACGCGGCGTCGGCCTCGACGTCGTGAAGAAGAACATCAACGAGCTGAAGGGAACGATCGACGTCATCTCGACGGTGGGCGAGGGGACGACGTTCCGCATCATGCTCCCCATCACGCTGGCCATCATCCAGGCGCTCGTCGTCCGCGCCGGCGGCGACCACTTCGCCATCCCCTTGACCTCGGTCGAAGAGTCGCTGCGCATCTACTCACGCGACATCCGCACTGTCGAACGCCGCGAAGTCTTCACGCTGCGCAACTTCACGCTCCCGCTGCTCCGCCTCGCCGACGCTTTCGGCCTCCCCGACCAACACGAGCACGGCCCCGACACGAAGTGGTTCGTCGTCGTGACCAGCGCCGGGGAGAAGGTCGTCGGCGTACTCGTCGACTCGCTCGTGCGCCAACAGGAGGTCGTGATCAAGTCGATCGGCGAACGCCTGAAGAGCGTGCCCGGCATCGCCGGCGCGACGGAGATCGGCGAAGGGGAGATCGTGTTGGTGATCGATGTGGGATCACTCATCGATCACTTCGGCGGACGCGCTCGGGAGGCTCGCGCGCTCGCTGCGCTCGCGCCGAATTGAGAATTGAGAATTGAGAATTGAGAAAAAGATGAGAGACGCCGCCGCGGACCAGCTTGCCTTTGTTTCATTCTCAATTCTCAATTCTCAATTCTCAATTCGGTCAAACTATGTTTGAGCGCTTCTTCGGCCTCACCGCCAAGCCCTTCGGCAAAACGCCCGACCCTTCCTTCCTTTACGAATCGAATCAGCATCGTGAGGCGCTCGCGCGGCTCGAGTACGCGGTCGAGGAGAAAGAGTTGGCCTTGCTCGTCGGCGACATCGGCTCCGGCAAGACGACGTTGTCCCGCGCCCTCATCGATCGCATTGGCGATGCGCGGCCGATCATCCTGCTCATCAATCCGCGCCTCACGCCCGTGCAGCTGTTGCGCGGCGTCGCGAGTGCGCTTGGCATCGAGCCGGCGAAGTTCCGCAACGATCTGCTCGACCGGCTGCACGCGAAGCTCTTCGAGCTGTACGAGGCGGGGCGCGAGCCGGTGCTCATCATCGACGAGGCGCAGCTGATTCCATCCAAGGCGACGTTCGACGAGATCCGCCTCCTGACAAACTTCCAGCTCGACGATCAGAACCTCCTCTCCGTCATCCTCATCGGACAGCCGGAGCTGGAAACGCGCCTCGATCGCGATGCCTACGCGCCGCTGCGCCAGCGCATCGGGATGCGCTACTCTCTCGGTCCTTTGACCCTCGACGACACGACCCGTTACATCGACCATCGCATCCGCGTCGCCGGCGGCACGCGCAATCCGTTCAGCGCCGAGGCCATCCGCGAGATCCACGAGCTCTCCGGCGGCATCCCCCGCCTCATCAACACGTTAGCCACGACCGCACTCCTCGACGCGTTCGGCGAAGACGTCCCCGACATCGACCCGTCGCGCATCGAAGCCGCCGCCCGCGAGCACCGCATGGAGGCCGCGCGTGGTTGACCTGGTGAAGATCCGCAAGAAGGCGAAGAAGGGCGAGAAGGCGGAGAGCGAACCGACGCCGGTTGCCGCAAACGAGCAAACCAACAACCAACAACCAACAACCAACAACCCGCAACCAGCAACCAGCAACCAGCAACCAGCAACCGTCGAGACCAGCAACCAGCAACCAGCAACTACGAACGACAAACTCGCCCGCTTCAAAGAAGAAGCCGGCCGCCGCCGCGAGGTCGTCAAGTCCGAGGAACGCGTCGAGGATGCCGGGCGGGAGCTGCTGACGTTCACCATCGCCGGCGAGCAATACGCCCTCGACATCGAGCACATCGTCGAGATCGTCCGTCCCCGCGCCGTCACCCGCGTCCCGAACGCCGACGATTCGATCGTCGGCATCATGTCGCTGCGGGGCACGATCGTCACCCTGGTCGACGTCCGCCAACGCCTCCGCCATCCACCCGGCCAACAAACCGACGACACGCGCGTCATCGTCGTCGACTACCACGCCGAGATCCTCGGCTTCGAAGTCGACCGCGTCCAGCGCGTCCTGAAAATCGAGGCCGGCGCCGTCGAGCCTCACCCCGTAGTCCATGCCAGCGAGCAGGAGGCGGCCATCAGCGGCGTCTTCCGCCAGGCTGGTGCGTTGACGATCCTCCTCGATTTCGACAAGCTACTCGACCGCGGCGTCCGGCGCGCTTCCTGAATCCGGGCTCACGACTTCCATGGAACTGACTTGCAAGCAATGCGGCTCGAAGTTTCGCGCGGCCATCCAGCTGCCGCTCAAAAGCCCCGTACGCGTGGCCTGTCCCTCCTGCCGCAACCAGATGGTCATCAAGCCATCGAGCGGCGCGAAGCATCAGGCCGTGACGCCCGCGGAGCTCGCGGCATCGGCCGCTCCTCAGGCGCCCGCGGCGCGCAAACGCACGGCCGTCATCACCGATGAGCCCCGCCCCTTCCGCCACTTCCTCGGCGAGCACCTCCGCCGCCTCGGTTTCGAAGTCACCTACTTCGAGGCCGGCGACCCGGCGCTGGAGTTCATCCGCCGCACGCGCGCAGATCTCCTGATCGTCAACGTCTACCTCAAAGGGAAGCTGGGCGTCGAAGTGACGGAAGAGATCAAAGCCGATCCGGACCTGAAGAACACGCGCGTGATCCTCATCGGCGCGCTGTTCCGCGCGAACCGCTTCCGGGCGAATCCGACGAACCTCTACGGCGCCGACGAGTACATCGAAGAGCAGGTGCCGGAGAAAGAGTTCCGCCAGATCGTCCGTAAGCTCTTCCCGACGATCGGCGGTACGGCGGAGATCCCGATCGAGCCGCGCGAATACGACGAAGCGCGCCGGCTCGCGCGCCTCATCCTCTCCGACATCGTGATCTACCACGCCGACGTCGTCGACCGCGGCATCCGCGAGAACAACTTCTTCGAGGTCTTGCGCGACGAGATCGAGGAAGGGCGGCAGTACTACGAGTCGCGCGTGCCGCATCGCGTGCGCCGCGACACCGAGATCTACACCGAGACGCTGCAGCAGTTCGTGCAGATGAAGCGGGAAGAGCTGCAGCGGTTGACGGCGGGCGGCGAGGGTTCGGGAGCAGCCTGATGACGGATCCGCAACTCATCGAACAGGCGCGGTCGGCCGATCCCGATGCGCGCCAGAAGGCCGCCTTCCTCGTCTCCAGCTCCCCCGACTCCCGCGATCTCCCGCTCATGTTCGAGCTCCTCGGCGACAAGGACTGGCGCGTGCGCAAGACCATCGTCGACGGCTTCGTCCGCGACGCGCGCGGGGAGATCATCAGCGGCCTCCTCGACGCCCTCGCCGACGCGGAGAACGCCGGCAAACGGAACTCGGCGACCGAGGCGCTGGTGCGGATCGGGGATGGAGCGATCGGACCGATCGTGAAGAGACTGCGGTCCGAGGGGGATGTGGATGTGCGGCTTTCGCTGGTCAACCTTCTCGGCGACCTGCGCAGCCAGGAAGGCTTCGCGATCCTGACGGAGATGCTGGAAGGGGAGGCGGACATCAACGTCGCTTCGTCGACCGTTTCGTCGCTGGGCAAGTATCGCGATGCCGCGGCGCTGCCGCCTCTCATGCGCGTGCTCCGCGTCCGCGACGACCTCTGGCTCAAATTTCACGTCGTCGAAGCCCTCGGCGAAATCGGCGATCGCGCGGCGCTGCCGGCGATTCTGCCGCTCTACAACGAGAAGTCGCTGCGCAAGCCAGTGCTCGAAGCCGTCGGCAAGATTGCCGACGTCGGCACGGTCGGCTTCCTGCTGCGCATCATCAGCGACGAAGAGAAGCTGAATCTGACGGCGCTCCGCTCGCTGGTGCGCATCGCGGAGACGAGCAAGCCGCGGATCGTGGAGCAGGCCGAACGGCAGCTCATCCAACGCAAGTTCCGCGAGTCTTTCCCGAAAGAGAAGATCGCGCCGCTCATCGAGCATCTCCACTCGACGCCGAAGCGCGAGGTGAAGAACTTCATCCTCAAATTTCTCGGCTGGTCCGCCGATGAACGCGCGCTTCCGGTGCTGATGGATTTCCTCGAGCAGCCGGACACCGCGGAAGTCGCGGCGCAGGGCCTCATCGACTTCGGGACGGCGGCGATGCCGACGATCCTCAGCGCGCTGCGCAACGCCGATGAGGACGAGGTCGTGGCGCTGCTGTTGCGCGTGATCAACGTAATCGGCGGCCGCGACACAGTGCCGAGCATCCTGCCATTCCTCGATCACGAGAATCCGATGATCCGCCGGCTGGCCATCGAGACGCTCGGCGAGATCGTCGATCCCGGCTCGCTCGATTACCTCCTGGCGAAGCTCGACGATGCCGACGTTGCGTCGCAACAGGCTGCGGTGAACTCGATCTCCGCGCTCGTCAGCGCGTTCCCGGAGAGCGAGGCCGACGTGCTGGCGAAGATCAAACGCCTGCTGCAGTCGAAGTCGGTGCCGGCGAAGCTCAACTCGCTCTCCGTGTTCGTGAACATCCAGGGGGCGGGCTATCACGACGGCCTGCTGCTTTCGTCGAAGGACAGCGATCCGGTCATCCGCCAGAAGGCCGTGTCGTTGATGGGCAAATTCGGCGAGGAGCGCTTCGCCGATCAGCTCGTGCTGTCGCTG
>JAFAVZ010000325.1 GCA_019242175.1 Acidobacteriota bacterium | reverse complement strand
TCCTGAGCCGCGGAGACGGCGAAGGATCTCCTGATGCGGGCGGTCAGCGTCCAGGCCGGGAGATCCTTTGGCGTCTTCGCACCTCAGGATGACACGCGCTACTCGCTTTTGATGGCCGTGGCGATGTCGATCCGCTCTGCAATCGTGCCGGCAGCAGTCCCGCGAGCGCCGAGGCCACGAAGGTCTACTGGTGTCATCCTGAGCCGCGCAGACGGCGAAGGATCTTCTGATGCGGGCGGTCAGCGTCCAGGCCGGGAGATCCTTTGGCGTCTTCGCGCCTCAGGATGACACGGGCTACTCGCTCTTGATGGCCGTGGCGATGTCGATCCGCTCTGCAATCCGTGCCGGCAGTCCCGCGAGCGCCGAGGCCACGAAGGTCTACTGGTGTCATCCTGAGCCGCGGAGACGGCGAAGGATCTCCTGATGCGGGCGGTCAGCGTCCAGGCCGGGAGATCCTTTGGCGTCTTCGCACCTCAGGATGACACGCGCTACTCGCTTTTGATGGCCGTGGCGATGTCGATCCGCTCCGCAACCCGTGCCGGCAGCAGTCCCGAGAGCGCCGAGGCCACGAAGGTCTACTGGTGTCATCCTGAGCCGCGGAGACGGCGAAGGATCTCCTGATGCGGGCGGTCAGCGTCCAGGCCGGGAGATCCTTTGGCGTCTTCGCGCCTCAGGATGACACGCGCTACTCGCTCTTGATGGCCGTGGCGATGTCGATCCGCTCCGCGATCCGTGCCGGCAGCAGTCCCGCCAGTGCCGACGCGACGAATGTGATGCCGAGCGACGCGGCGATCAGCAGCGCCGGCGTGTGGAACTCGATCGTCCAGCCGAACGACTGCTTGTTGATCACGTGGATGAGGATCCACGACAGCGCGTAGCCCATCAGGACGCCGGTTCCCGTCGCGGCGAGGCCGAGCAGCGATGATTCGAGAACGATCATGCCCCGCGTCTCGCCGATCGAGAGGCCGCTCACGCGGAGCAGCGCGAGCTCGCGCGTCCGTTCGAGGATCAGCGCGGCGAGCGTATTCACGATGCCGAGCACGGCGACGACGATTGCGACGCCGAGCAGCGCATAAGTGATCAGGAAAGTCTGGTCGAAGATCCGCATCACCTCGGTCCGGATCTCGCCATTCGTAACGGCGAATGCGTGGTAGCGCGGGCCGAACTGCGCCTCGAGCTTGCGCCGCGCGTCGTCGCGCGTGGTGCCTGGCTTCAGGTAGACGACGATCGTGTTGATGGCGTCGTCGTGAAACGAGCGGATGAAGTCCTCGCGGTCCATCGCGATCGTGCCGCGGTCGTTCGAGTAGTCGCGATAGACGCCGGCGATGCGAAACGAACGCACGCCCGGAATCGCGACCTCGTCGCCGAGGCCTTTGCGGAACTTCGTGGCGAAGCTTTCGGAGATCATGACGCCGTGCTCGCGCCTCGCTGTTTCGAAGGCGGTGCGCGAGTCGCGCGGGTCGATCATCGGCAGATCGCCCAATGTGCCGGCGACGGCGAAGTCGCCGCTGGCGACGGTGACGATCGAGTCGCCCATCACGACGTCGCGTCCGCGCGCGCGGTCGATCGCGGCGATGAACGGCACGCGGCGCAACTCGTCGCCGATCTGCGGCGGGAAGACGGCGGCACTCGCATTCGTGAGACCTTTCGCCGGCCGGAGCCAGAGGTCGGAGCTGACGGTCTGGTTCACCCAGATGCGCACCGTCTCGCGAAAGCTGCCGACCATCAATGCGACGGCGACCATCATCCCGATCGCGATCGCCAACGCGGCGCTCGCAATCGATGTGCGCCGCAACGATGCCGGCAACGACGCGCTCGCGAGCCGGCCGACGATGCCGAAGGGCAGCGGGATCTTCGACGTCCAACCCAACACCGTCGGCGCGAGCAGCGAGAAGCCGGCGACGACGAAAAGCACGGCGACATAGCCCGCGACGGCGATGCCACGCCATGCGGGCAACTGTGCGACGAGCGCCGCCGCGACGAAGCTGAGCGCGGCGAGCACGAGGCTCCATCCGCCTTTGCGCGGCGTCGGGCCGCTGCGCCGGATGAACGCGTTCGGCCGCACGCGCGCCGCCTCGAGCGACGGCTGGATCGCCGAGAGAAACGACAGGATCATGCCGACAGCGAGGCCGATCGCGATTACGCCTGGCGTCAGCTCGATCGCCTCCGGCCGCGACGTCACGTACAGCGAGTTGATCGTCTTCCCGATCGAGCCGAGGATCGCGAACGCCAGGCCGTTGCCGAGAGCAATGCCGAGGAGGGAGCCGACGGCGCCGAAGAGGAGACCTTCGTAGACGAACGCGGTGAAGATCTGCTGCGGCGACGCGCCGAGCGTCTTGAGCACGCCGACGTCGCGTCGCCTTCTCAGGATCGAGATCAACACCGTGTTGTAGACGAGGAACATCCCGACAAGCAACGCTACGCCGGCGAGTGCAAAGAGATTCACGCGAAACGCGAGGAGCATCTTCTCGACGCGTTCGTTGCGACGCGACGGCCGTTCGACGCGCGCCCCGGCCGGCAACCGCACGCGCTTCAACAACTCGGCGGCGCGGCCTTCGGGGACCATGAGGTCGACGCGCGTCAGGCGTCCGGTGAGGCCGAACGCGCGTTGTGCCGCCGCGATGTCGCAGATGGCGATCGCGCCGTTGAACGCCGTCGCCGGTCCCTGCGCCTCGAGAATGCCGCGGACGGTCATCGTCTGTTGCCGGCCGAGGATGTTGAGCGCGAGCTTGCTGCCCATCGCCAGGCCGTGCTCCTTCGCGAACGGCGCGGGCACGATCACGGAGTCGGGCGCGAAGAGATCGAACGAGCCTTTGCGCACCTTCGCGTAGCGGTAGTCGCGGAAGTGGAGATCGGACAGCAGGTCGACGGCGAGCAAACGCACCGGAAGTTGCTGCGGCTCGACGAGGCCTTCGACGTCGATGACCGGCGCGAAACGGACGCCGTCACGCCACAGCGGCTGCAACGCGAGCAGCACGTTCTCGTCGAGCGGCGCGCCTTCGGCGACGATCTGGTAGTTCGCCCGTCCGGCGACTGCATCGACCGACTCCCGGAACGCGCGCAACGCGCTCTGGTTCGCGAGCTGGATCGCGACGACGACCGCCACGCCGACGGCGATGCCGAGCACGGTGAGCGCGGTGCGGATCTTTTCGCGCGTCAGCGGACGGAGAACCAAGGGATTGAGGATTGAGAATTGAGGATTGAGGATGGCGAGGAGACGGTCTCGCATGCGTTTCGCGGTGCTCAATTCCGGCTCCTCCACGTCCTCAATTCTCAATCCTCAATCCGTGTCGCACGCGTCCGTCGGCGACTTCGATCACCGTGGTGCCGCAGGCCGCGGCCTGCGCCGAATGCGTGGCCATCACGATCGTCGGCTTGTGCGCGGCGTGGACGCGTTGCAGCAGCTCCAGCACGTGCGCGCCGTTCTTCGAGTCGAGGTTGCCGGTCGGCTCGTCGGCGAGGAGGAGCGGCGGGCGGTGGATGATCGCGCGGGCGATCGCCGCGCGCTGCATCTCGCCGCCGGAGAGCTCGTTCGGGAAGTGCGTCGCGCGGTGGCCGAGGCTGACTTCTTCGAGCGCTTCGCGGACGCGGTCGGCGATCTCCTTGCGCGGCCGTTTCGCCAGCGAGAGCGGGAAGGCGACGTTCTCGAAGACGTTCAGCGTCGGGATCAGATTGAAGAACTGGAAGATGAAGCCGAGGGACTCGCGGCGGAGGCGGGTGAGGCGGGCTTCGTCGAGCGCGGACGTTTCGACGTCGCCGTGGAAGACGCGGCCGGAGGTGGGGCGGTCGACGGCGCCGATGAGGTTGAGCAGCGTCGACTTGCCGCTGCCGGACGCGCCGATCAGGACGGCGAACGCGCCGGAAGGGATCTCCAGCGAGACGTCATCGAGGACCTGCACGCCGGCCGACTCGTCGCTGGGAGCGTAAAGATGGCTGACGTTTTCGAGGCGGATGCGCATGGGGCGGAGTGATTGTAGCGACACGCGCAGAGGCACGAACCCTGCACTTCGGGCGTCGCATGTGGCTAATCATTGCAATTCTGTTGATTCTGTGGGTGCTGGGCTTCATCACGAAGGTCACGCTGGGCGGACTTCTCCACCTGCTGCTGATCGTCGCTATCATCCTCATCATTGTTCGCCTCGTCTCCGGACGTAGGGCGATTTGAAGGAGGATGTGATGGCAGACAGCGACGATACCGGCACGGATGCCGGCGGGCGGTTCGGCCGGGCGAAGGAATTCGTGAACGAGAAGTACTCGGCCGCGTCGGATGCGACGCGCGACGCGTACAACCGGGTGAAGGAGAAGGTCGACGACGTCGACTTCGATGCGGTGACCGATCAGGTACGGAGCTACGTCCGTTCCAATCCGGGCAAAGCGCTCCTCATCTCGCTCGGCATCGGATTCCTCGTCGGACTCATGCTGCGGCGCGACGAGGATGAGGACTGATGCACATGGCACAGAACCCTGAAGATCACGAGCGTTCCGCGGCCGGTCTCGACTTCGATTTCCCGATTCGGGAACGGGCCGCATCGCTGGGGCATTCGTTGGTGGAGGAAGGTCCGGAGAAGTTCTTCGAGGAGATCGAGAACCTCATTCCGGAACCGGTGCGCGATCAGGTGTCGCGCTTTCCGCTCCTGGCCGTGATCGCCGGCGTTGGCGTCGGCGTTTGGCTGGGGATGCGGAAGGGCGACGAGATCATCGCCGCCGGGACTTCCCTGGTGACGGCCGCGGCGATGTCGAGCGTCTCCGGCGTGTTCGACCGCGAAGGCTGACGCTCGTCCCTCTTGCCACGGGCATCGCCGCTACGCACAATGACGGCGATGCCCACGGCAATCCCGCTCCCCGTTTCGGACGACCGCCTGGCCATCCTCGCGGCGGACGTGCATCGCACCTACTTTGCGAAGTACCCGCCGCTGCCCGTGCGCTGGGGCCAGCAGATCTCCCGCAAACGCCGCCGCACGATCCGTCTCGGCTCGTACAACCACCTCACGACCGAGATCCGCATCCATCCGCTGCTCAACTCGCCGACGATCCCGGCGTACTTCATCCAGTCGATCATCCACCACGAGTACCTGCACCACGTGCTCGGCGCGCCGCACAACCGCCGCTTCCGCGCACACGAACGCCGCTTCATCCACTACCGCGAATCGCAGGAGTGGATCCGCCGCAATCTCTTCCTCCTCCTCGGCCGCAAAAAGGAGGAGCTGCAGCCGCGGCGTGGGGTGGTGGCGCGGCCGCCCGCGGAGCCGGTGCAGGCGGCGCTTTTCTAGCCGCTGCAGCCGCGAATTCGATGACATCGATCTTGTCATCCTGAGCCGCGCAGACGGCGAAGGATCTCCTGATGCGTGCGGTCAGCGCACGAGCCGGGAGATCCTTCGTCCTCTTCGGGACTCAGGATGACAAGTACGTTCGCGTGTCATTCTGAGCGGCGCAGACGGCGATCTCCTGATGCGTGCGGTGAGCGCACGAGCCGGAGATCCTTCGTCCTCTTCGGGACTCAGGATGACAAGTACGTTTGGCGTGTCATCCTGAGCCGCGACGACGGCGATCTCCTGATGCGTACGGTGAGCGCACGAGCCGGGAGATCCTTCGTCCTCTTCGGGACTCAGGATGACAAGCACGTTTCGCGTGTCATCCTGAGCCGCGTAGACGGCGAAGGATCTCCCCGAATGAGCGCTCCTCGCTCGCATCAGGAGATCCTTCACGGTCTTCGCCGTTCAGGATGACACCGATCGCGTTACAGCCCCATCGGGAACGTCAGGTTGTAGACGTACCGGTCGCGCGCCACGGACAGCACGATCGACGACCGTTCCACCGACTTCGCCAGCTCGTTGTTCAGGTCTGCCACGGAACGGGTCTCGGCGCCGTTCACGCTCACGATGTAGTCGCCGGCTGCGAGGCCGATGCTCTCGCTCCGCGACCCGCGAGCGACCTCGGAGATTACGACGGAGTTGCCGGCGTCGCGCACGCGGAGGCCGGCGATCTCTTCGAGCACGCGCAGGCCGAGGTTCGAGGGTGGTTCGCCGGGGCGGACGGAGACGCGCGTCGCGGTCCCATTGCGCGTGACGTTGAGGTCGAGCGGCTGGCCGGTGGCGACGGTCGCGGTGAACGTCGAGAACGACTCGCGCGAATCGACCGGTTTGCCGTCGACGGACGTGATCACGTCGCCGGGACGCAAACCTGCCGTGGCCGCGGGCGAGCCGGAGAACACGCGCGCGACGAGCGCGCCTTTCGAAGCGCCCATCCCGGTGCGCTTCGCTTCTTCCGGCGTCACGGTCGTCGTCACGGCGCCGATCCACGCGCTGTGCACGGAGCCGTATCGGAGGATGTCCTGGATGACTTTGCGCGCGCGGTCGACGGGAATCGCGAAGCCGATGCCCTGGCCCTGCGCATAGATCGCGACGTTGATGCCGATCACCTTACCTTCGATGTTCAGCAGCGGGCCGCCGCTGTTGCCGGGGTTGATCGAAGCATCGGTCTGGATGAAATCGGTGAACGTGCGGCCCGCTTCCTTCGACGGAACGGAACGGCCGACGGCCGACACGACGCCGGTCGTCACGGTGCCGCTGAGGCCGAACGGATTGCCGACAGCGACGACCGTCTCGCCGATCATCAGGTCGCCGGACGTGCCGACCGGCGCGGCCACGAGGCCTTTCTCGTTCACGCGCAGCACGGCGAGATCGCTGTCCGGATCGACGCCGATCAGCTTCGCGGCGAGCTGCGTGCCGTCGTTGAAGTTCACGGTGATGCGCGACGCGCCTTCGACGACGTGGTTGTTCGTGACGATGATGCCGTCGTTCGACCAGACGAAGCCGGAGCCGAGGGATTGCGAGGTGTAGGCGCGTTCGCGTCCGCCGCCGCCGAAGAAGCCGAACGGATCGAAAGGATCCATCTCCCGGCGGCGGATCGTCGCCTCGGTCTGGATGTTTACGACGGACGGCAGCACGTTGTGGGCGACGGTGACGACCGGCGTGCGCCGCGCGGCGCTGACGCTGGCGGGCATCGCGGGTTGCGTCTGTTTCGGCGGCGCGGGCTGCGACTCCGCGGCCGGCTTGCAGGCGAGGCCAAGGAGGATGAGGAAAAGCGTGCGGAGATGCTTCATTGTCTGAATGTTATCCTCGCGTGAAATCGTGCGGTTGAAACTGATCTACAACCCTGCCGCGGGCCGCGGCCGTGCGCGGAGGCATGTCGGCGCGGCGGCGGAGTATCTGCGGGGGCGCGGCGCGGCGGTGGAGCTCGCCGAGAGCCACAGCCCCGCGGATCTGACGCGCATCGCCGCCGAAAGTTCCCACTGCGGCGAGTTCGACCGCGTCGTCGTCTGCGGCGGCGACGGCACCCTGAACCTCGGCGTCCGCCATTTCGACCTCGAGTGCGGCACGCTCGCGCTCCTCCCGCTCGGCTCCGGCGACGACTTCGCGCGCATCTCGGGCATCCCGCGCGATCTGCGCAAGGCGTGCGACGTCGTGCTCGACGGCCGCGTACGCGAAGTGGACGTCGCCACTGCCAACGGCCTCCGTTACCTCGGCGTCGCCGGCCTCGGCTTCGATTCCGAGGTGGCGCGCTACGCGAACGAGGAAGTGCACTACCTGCGCGGCTCGGCCGTGTATCTGTACGCGATCCTGCGCGTGCTGCCGCGCTTCACGCCGCACCGCGTGCGCATCAACGGACGCGAGGAAGAGATCATGTTCGCCGTGTTCGGCAACTCGCCGCAGTACGGCGGCGGCATCCGCATCGCGCCCGCGGCGCGGTTGGACGACGGGCTGCTCGAAGTCTGCATCGTTCATCGCACTTCGCGCTTTCAGCTCCTAAAGACACTGCCGCAGGCGTACTCGGGGAAGCACGTCACGAGCCCGTTCGTGGAGCTGCGCCACGGCGCACAGTTCAACGTGGAGAGCGAGCGCCCGATGGACGTCTACGCGGATGGGGAACGCCTGACGACCACCCCAGTGCAATTCGGGTTCATGGGCCACAAACTGCGGTTCGTGATGCCGTAGGACGCGAGCGTCATCCTGACCCGCGAAGACGGGGAAGGATCTCCCGGCACGTGC
>JAFAVZ010000254.1 GCA_019242175.1 Acidobacteriota bacterium | reverse complement strand
GTTCCTGATCGAACCGGTCGGGCGTGTGGAGGACGCGGCGCGCGCGCGGGCGGCCGGTGACGAAATCCGCAGCGTCATCGCGGGGTATCACTGGTTCACGGATTGGGGCCGCGACACGATGATCAGCCTCGAGGGGCTCACGCTCGTCACGTCGCGTCATCGCGAAGCCGCGCACATCCTGCGCACGTTCGCCTCGTACATCCGCGACGGGCTGATTCCGAATCTCTTCCCCGAAGGCGAACAGGGCGGGCTGTATCACACCGCCGACGCGACGATGTGGTTCTTCCACGCGCTCGCGCGTTACGTGCGCGCGACGAACGACCGCAACATGCTGCGGGAGATCCTGCCGAAGCTGATCGACATCATCGACCACCACGTCGCCGGCACGCGCTTCAACATCCACGTCGATCCCACCGACGGCCTGCTCGTGCAGGGCGCCGAGGGCTACCAGCTCACGTGGATGGATGCGAAAGTCGACGGCTGGGTCGTGACGCCGCGGCGCGGGAAAGCGGTCGAGATCAACGCGCTCTGGTACAACGCGTTGCGCCTGCTGCAGGGGTTTCTCGAAGACGAAGACGACCCCGAGACTGCGTCGCGCATGCGCCGGCTCGCCGACCGCGCGTATGAATCGTTCAACGCGCGCTTCTTGTACGAAGAAGGACAGCATCTGTACGACGTCGTGGATGCCGAGGGCGGCGGGAACGATGCGGCTCTGCGTCCGAACCAGATCTTCTCCGTCTCGCTCGATCATCCGGTGCTCGATCGCTCGCGTTGGGAAGCGGTGGTCGGCATCGTCGAGCGCGAGCTCCTCACCCCCTTCGGCCTCCGTTCCCTCGGCCGCGCGCATCCCGACTACAAGAAGCGTTACGACGGCGACCTGCGCGCTCGCGACGCTGCGTATCACCAGGGCACGGTCTGGGCGTGGCTCATCGGTCCGTTCATCGACGCGTGGCGCCGCGTGCATCCGGACGGCGATCCGCGTCCGTTCCTCGCCGGCTTCCAGGCGCATCTCGGCGACGCCTGCATCGGCTCCATCAGCGAAGTCTTCGATGCCGAGGAGCCTTACGATCCGCGCGGATGCGCCGCCCAGGCGTGGAGCGTCGCGGAAGTGCTGCGCTGCCTCGTCGCGCATCGCTGAAAAATCTTTCCTCGAAAAAATCTTTCGCTCGTGGTGGAAAAACTCCGCCGCTCCCCGGTCATCTCCAGTGAGAGACACGAAAGGAGCGAAAGCAAACGATGGGAAGCACTGCATTCACCCTCAACCAGATCACCTGCGGCGGTACCTCGGAGAGCGGACATGACGAGGTGATGATCCTCTGGCAGTCCGACGCCGGCATGGGCCACCTCTTTCCGGCCGGCCGCAACGCGCACTCGATGGACGACGGCGGCGACAAGACGTGGTCGAACATCGGCCTCGACCTGGAGTTCGAGAACGACTGCCTGGTCACGCTGTACGACCAGGACTCGTCGCTCGATCCGAAGCTGGCGGACTACCTGGTCAGCTACGACTACCAGCCCGATTCGATGCCGTCCAGCGTGACGCTGTCGAACCCGAACGGAGCGAAGTACACGCTCTCCATCACGAACGTCCGGATCACGAAGTGACCGGCGGCGACGGGAAAGGAACGACGAACATGACCCAGCAACTCGCACAGGATCTCGGTCCGCAGCTCGCGCAGTTCCAGCAGAACCTCGCGACCGTCACCACGAACGGCGTGGATGGCGCGGTCAAACCGGCGCAGCCCACGCAGCTCGAGAAAAAACTCCTCTCCGCGGCGGCGAAAGCCATCGCGAAATGGGAAGCGTCGCCGGAGAACAAGGCGAAGCTCGCCACCGCCGCGAGCATGTCGAAAGACGATCTGCAGGCCTTCCTCCAGTCGGTGCTCCTCGCGCCGGAATTCAACGAGATGAACGCGCTCGTCGAACAGCAGCGCACGGCAGACGTGTCGCTGTCTTCGTTCAAGCTCCAGTCGGTCACCGTCGGCATCGGCGGCTCGCTGGTGCTGATCATCGGCGTGCAGGGGAGCGTCGGCGTCGCCGTCGACGCGAGCGACCCGACGAACTTTGCGAACGCCGCGATGTACGCCAGCGGCCAGGTGGAAATCGGCATCGACGAAGGCGGCGAAGCGGGCCTCGTCCTCGGCTTCTACAACTCGCTGCCGGGCGACCTCGGCGGCGTCTCGTACGGCTGGGAAGTCGAGATCGACGACTTCGGCGGCGGCTACGTCGAAGCCTCTTACTCGAACATCAACGGCACCGGCTTCCTCGGCTTCAGCGTCTCCGTCGACGCGGGCGAAGAAGACGGCGCGGAAGGCGAGGCGAGCTACACGTTCGTCTGGACGACCACGCCGATCTACCAGCCGCCCGCGAACAACTACATGATCATCAACTCGATCCACTGCAACGACAACTCGGAGTCGGGCCACGACGAGGTGTACTTCTACTTCACCATCGACAACGGCACGCGCTACCGCTACCCGTCGCAGGGCGAGTTCTCGATGGCCAAGGGCGACAACTGGAACGCCGGCCGGAGCATCAAGTTCAACAACCAGGTGTACGTCCAGCTGTTCGACCAGGACGACACGAGCAGCGACGATTCGCTCGGCAGCTACACCTTCACCTCGACGAACGTCCCGTCGTCGGTGTCGGTCTCGGGCAGCGGCGGAAGCTACACGATCTACTCCGTCCTGAACCCGACCTGGAGAGCCTACTCCTAGTAGCAAGACGCGAGGACCGGCCGCCCGCATCCCGGCCGGTCCTCCTTTCAATCGATCGGCAGGTCTGCAATGACGGCGCTCTTGATCGACACCAGAATGGAGGCCGACGTAACATTTGCGTCTGGTCCTCCTTCCCGAATGGATGCGAAAACGCTCTTCGAATCCAGCCTCGAGACGATCGAGCGGACGATCGCCCTGGTTTCCAGGCGTGGTCGGTTGCGTGGCGCGGATGCCGAGGATTTCTCGTCGACCGTGAAGCTCGCGTTGTTCGAAGACGACTGCGCGATCCTGCGCAAACACTCCGGCATCGCGTCCCTCGGCGCCTACCTCGCGGTCGTGATCGACCGCATGCTGCACGACGGTCGCGCGCGCACGCTCGGCCGCTTCTACGCATCCACGGAAGCAACGCGCCTCGGCCCTGCCGCGGTGATGCTCGAGCTGCTCGTGCGCCGCGATCAACGTCCGTTCGAAGAAGCGCTTCCGATCCTGCGCGCCTCTTTCCCGGAGGTGACGCGGGCGGAAGCGGAGCGCATGCTGCAGCGATTGCCGGAACGGAATCCGCGACCGCAATTCGTCGACATTCAAGACGTCGACTCGTCGCTCGCGGAGCCCGCGGGTGCGGACCAACGCACGATGGAGCTCGAGCAACAGCGGCTCTCGCGTCGCACCGCGCAGATCCTGCGCGAGACGCTGGCGACGTTCTCCCTCGAAGATCGCACGATCCTTCGCCTGCACTACGGGATGGCACAGAGCATCGCGGACGTATCCCGCATGATGCGTCTGCCGCAGCGCCCGTTGTATCGACGCCTGGAACGCGCGCTCACGAAATTGCGCGAGGCGCTGCAAACTGCGGGTATCGACAACCGTTCGATTCCCGACCTGCTCTCCGGCGCCCTCGGCGAAGACTTCGATCTCGGATTGCGCGACAACGCGGAAAGGAGCGAGGCACGATGAGCCAGATGACGCCCTGTCCGGATCCGGAAGTGCTCGCCGCCTTCGCCGAAGGAAAGCTCGAACGGAAGGAACTGCCGCGGATCTTCGCGCATCTCGAAACGTGCGCCGCCTGCCGGAGCGGCGTGGCCGCGGCGAGCAGCTCCGTCGCGCCTGCACGCTCATCCTCGTTTCGCATCGTGTTCCCGCTGTCGATCGCGGCGGTGATCGTGATCGCCATCGGCCTCGTGCCCTGGCTGCTGGCGAAGCGTTCGCCACTCGATCGCCTGAACAAGCTCGCCCCGCGATCGGCGCGCGTCGTGGAAACGCGCCTCTCCGGCGACATGCCGTGGGCGGCGTATCGCGGCCCGATGCGTTCGTCAAACGGCGCGGCGACCGATCCCGATCGGCTCAAGCTCGGCGGCGAAGTCGGCGAGATCGTCGATCGCGCGAATCGCGAACGGACGGCGTCGTGGCAACACGCGGCCGGCATCGGGCTGGTGCTGATCGAAGAGCCGGCGGATGCGGTTGCGCGGTTGCGCACGGCCGCGGAGCTCGAGCCGAAGAATGCACGCGTCTGGAGCGATCTCGCCGCGGCGCAATATGCGGCGGCGTTGCGTCTCGACCGGCCGTCGCTCTACCCCGAGGCGCTCGCGTCGGCCGATCACGCGCTGCGCGTAGATCCTCGTTTGCCCGAGGCGCTCTTCAATCGCGCGTTGACGTTGGAGCGCCTCGGATTGCCCGTGCAGGCGCGTGAAGCGTGGACGCGCTATCTCGCGGTCGATGGCACCTCGCCATGGGCCGTCGAAGCGCGCGAGCATCTCGCGAAGTTGCCTATGTCGACGAGCGAGGAGCGTTTCCAGAAAGAGAGTTTGGAGCACGGTGATGTGCGCGCAATCGTCCATGAGTATCGCCAACAAACGCGCACGACGGCCGAGGTGGTGACGCTCGGCAAGTGGGCGGCGGCGTATCAGCAAGGCGATGCGCCGGAAAGCGCGCGGTTGCTCGCCGTGGCGCGCTCGATCGGAGACGCGTTGCAGAGCGCATCCGGCGAGTCGTTGCTGCACGATGCGGTTGCGTCCATCGAGCAGAGTGCGGATACATCGCGTCTCGCCGAGGCACATGCGAGCTACTTGCGCGGACGCGTTGCGTACAGCAAACGTCAACCAGCCGCGGCGGAGCCCGACCTGCGGCGTGCGGCGTCGCTCTTCGGCGCGGATCCGATGACGCTCGTCGCGCGATATTACGCCGCCTGCATCCGCTACGACCGGAACGATGTCGCCGGCGCCAGCGCCGAGTTGACCGCGTTGCTGAAGGAGCTCGAGAAGAGGCCGCAATACATCGCGCTCGCTGCTCAAGTCCGATGGCAGCTCGCGCTCTGCGCCATGGTCGACGACGACTGGCAAACGGCAACGCCGCTCCTGCAAGCGAGCCGCGACGGCTTCGCGCGGCTCGGCGAGCGAAGCAACGGCGGCTTCCTCGACGCGTTGCTCGCAAACGCGCTCGGCGCGGCGGGTCGCTCCGACGACGGTTGGGCGGCGCGCATCCGTTCGTTCGAGGCGCTGAGCGCGGAAGGCAAGAGCGACCGCATGCCGGCGAGCCTTTCCGAGGCCGCGACGATGGAGATCCGCGCGGGGCGGCCGGAGGTCGCGCGTTCGATCCTGGAGATCGAGGAGTCGATGAACCGCGCGGCGGGCTACGACGTCCTCCTCGCCTACAGCCTCGTCCGCGCCACGGTGCTCAATCTCTATCTCGACGATCCGATGACGGCGGTGCAGAAAGCGAAAGACGCGGAGCAAACCGCGCGCGGCATCGCCGATCCGGCGTTGCGCACACGCGCGCTCGCCGACGCCGATCTCGCCATCGGCGCCGCAACCTCCGATCGCGCCGCGTTGACGCGCGCCATCGACGGCTATCAGGCGATCGAGCGTCCGTGGTTTCTGCCCGAGGCTCGCCTGTTCCGCGCGCGGGTGGAGATGCGCGGCGGCAACGTCGATGCGGCGATGCAGGACCTCGACGCCGGCATCGCGGAGATGGAGCGCCATCGCGTGCACTTCGCCGGCAACGTCTCCGGCCGCGGTGTGTTCGACGCCGGCACGGAGATCTTCCGCCTCGCGATGCGCCTCGCCCTCGATCGCGGCGACGTCGCCGGCGCGTTTCGCTACGCGGAGCAATCGCGCGCTTACGTCGCGACGCGCGACGAAGCGCCGTCGGCGATCACCGCGATGACATTGCAAACACGCCTCGCCGGCAGCCACGCGGCTGTCCTGGAGCTCGTCGCCCTGCCGGAGGAACTGCTCGCGTTTGCCGTGACGGAAAGCTCGGTGCGCGTCGCGCGCAGCGCCGTGACGTCTTCGCAACTCGCATCCGAGGAGGACGCCGGCCGTTTGTACGAATGGCTGATCCGTCCGAGCGAGGCGAGCATCGCTGCCGCGCGGCAGTTGATCGTCGTGCCCGACCCTTTGCTCGAAAACGTTTCGTTTGCGGGGCTGTGGGACGAGCGCGGGAAGCGTCACCTGATCGAACGGATGGCGGTCGCCGTCGCGCCGAACGCGAGCTCGTTGCGCGCCGAGGCCGATGCGCGCGATCCGCAATCGATCGCGCTGGTCGCACTGCCAACCGGCGAACAAGGCGAGAGCGTCGCGCTGCCGCGAGCGTCCGCGGAGTTGAAGGAGATCGCCGGCCTTTATCGCCATGCCGTCTCGCTCGACGGCCACGCCGCGACGTTCGCCGCACTGCAGCAGGAAGCGCGCGAGGCGGGCGTCATCCACATCGCCGGCCACACCGAGCGTCGCGGCCCCGCCGGCGACTCGACGCTCGCGTTTCTCGACCCGCAGGGCAAAGGCCTCGACTACGTTTCGTGGCGCAATCTCGCCGCCATGTCGTTGCGTTCCCGACCGGTCGTTCTGCTCGCCGCGTGCGAGACGCTCCACCGCCCCCGTTCCCCGCAAACCTTCGCCCTCAGCCTCGGCGGCGGCTTCCTCGCCGCCGGCGCGCCGGAAGTCATCGGTACGCTCGTCCCGCTCGCCGACAGAGACGCGCAGGAGCTCTTCGAAGACGTGCATCGCCAGCTGCGCTCCGGCTTCCCGCCGGCCGAGGCGCTGCGGCGGACGCAGATGCGCGCGCTCGCGGACCGAAGCGGCCGCCGATTGCCCTGGCAAGCGCTCGCGCTGCTGACGAATCGCATTCCACGCTAGCCATCCGAAGGAGGATTCATGGGAGAGATCAGCATCTATTTCGTGGGCATCTGCACGTTCATGCAGGACTTCGAGGATCACGTTCCCGGCGTTCGGCGGCGCGTGGTGCTGGTCAACGCGCGCCGGCCGCAGGTCATCAACAAGACGATGATCCCGCCGCACATCCCCACGCTGCGCATCGCGGCGAGCGATCTCGAAGTGAACGGCGTGCCCGCGACGAGCAGCAACGGCTGCGTGCTGCAGTGGGAGCTGCACGGCTGCAAGATCGAGATCGCGGATGCCGTGGGCGAGCTGCAGCACGACAAGTCGTTCGAGTGCTGCATCCCGCATCTCAAGGTGCTGACGCCGAACGCCGAAGGCATCGCAAAGTCGGTCGTCCTCGGCGCCGAGTCGGCCGAGGCTTCGTGCTACTTCGATTTGACGGCGGGAGAGCTGAGCGCAGGCATTTACGCCAACGGTGCGGCCGTCGCCGTGCTGAAGGTGCAGACGCAAAACGACTCGCCCGTGCTGCGCGTGAAGCCGTTCCGCACCGACGACGCGCAGGAGTTTCGCCTCCGCGCCGGCGCGCAGATCGCGATCATGAACACCGGCGACGCCGACGCGCTCGGCGACGATCCCAACGACTTCCTGCTCCACTACAAGGTCGTGGAGAACATCCCCCAGGACGCCAACATCCCGTCGGGCCCGGCACCGTGCTGCGGCTCGCTTCCCAAGAGCTACATCCTGCCCTCCATCGGCCTCGGGCCGGGATGTTCGAACGCGAATTTTCCTTGAAGGAGGAACCTCATCATGAATGACGCGGAACGCGCTCTACGCCTCGCCCTCGGCATCACCGACGACTACACCTCCGCGCTGATCCTCGAGCAGTCCGCGCACTGCGATTGGGATTGGCTGACCACGTTCGACGGGTATTACAGCGGCGACCACGGCGAACAGGCCGTGCGGGACACGCTGACGGCGGCGATCCAGTCGATTGCCGTGAGCACCGCGGATCAACCGTACATCTACGTGTTCTGTGAAGTCGCCTATCTGCAGAAGTATTGGAACGACGCGAGCGTCTCCCAGGATCTGAAGGACCAGCTCCGCGCGTTCGCCGGCAAGTCTTTCTTCTTCGCATCCGGCGGCCTTACGTCCGCGGATAACCTGCTCTCGCATCCGGAGGCGTTCATCCGCAACTATCTGCTCGGCCGGCAATGGCTGGAGAGCACACTCGGCGCCTCCCCTCGCAATGGCGCGGTGAGCAATCAGATGTGGATCCCGGACGATTTCGGGCACGACTCGCAATTGCCCGCGTTACTCACTGCGATGGGATTCACCGGGGCCGGCTTCTGGCGCATCCCGGCGCAGACCGGCGTGTACAACAACACATGCAGCAACGCGGTCGGCGCGGGCATCGCGCCGGCGACTTATCTGCCAGAAGACGTCGGTCTCGATTTTCTGTGGCGAGCGGAAGACGGCTCGACGGTGCAGGCGCACTGGCTTTCGGAGAGTTACTGCCAGGGAAATGGGTTCACGAGCACCTCGTCCGAGGAGATCGACAACGAGCTCTGGATCACTGGCAATTGGCAGGCGGAGATCCAGAGCTACATCAACCAGAACACCACGACGGTGATGCCGACGCCGTACATGTTCACACCCATCGACTGCGACTTCACGGCGCCCTACGGCAACGGCCCGGAGCTTTTCGCGCAATGGAACGCGCAAGCCGGCGAGCAGACCTACGTCGTGCAGGCGTCGTTCGACGACTACATGAAGCTCGTCGCCGCCGCGACGACCAACGAAGACGGCACGAGCAGTCTGCAGGTGCTGTCGGCGCATCCGTCGGCCGGGACGTATCGCCAGGCGTATGTCCCCAACCCGTATTACATGGGCTGCTATGCGAGCAAGCCGTATTTGAAGATCGTCCATTACGAAACGGTGCGCACGCTGCTGCTCGCGGAGATGATGCAGGTGCTGTTGCCCGCGATCGGCCAGACCTCGACGTCATCCCAGGCGCTGACGCAACTGGCGACGGCGTGGAATCAGCTGGCGCCGTCCACCCATCACGACTACATCACCGGAACGGCACCAAACGGCCAGACGTGCAGCGGTTCGAAGACCAACGACGTGTACGGGGACGAGCAGGTTTGCCTGCTCAACGATGCGCAGGCGAGCGCGAATGCCGTGCAGAGTCTCGTGCTGCAAACCCTCGCTGCGAATGCGCACGCGAGCGGTTCCCGCATCATGGTTTTCAACAGCCTCGGGTTTCAACGCTGGAACGTCGTCGACGTGCCGTCGCTGCCGCCGGGTGGCCCGTTCAACAGCGTCACGCACGACGGTACGACGTTCTATCCGGTGCAGGACGATGGCAACGGCGGGCTGCTCGTCGCCGCGGAAGTCCCCCCTCTCGGCTATTCGACGCTGGAGCTGAGCACACGACAGCCGACGACGCCCGGCACCGTTTCGGTGGAGCCGGTCGGCCACGATCTGTACGTCATGAGAAACGGCTGGCTCTTCGTGACGGTCGGTCCGGCCGGCATCCACTATCTGCGCACCGCCCAGGGAACGAGCTGCTTCTCGGAAGCGAACCCCGGCAATCAGCTGAAGATCTTCCTGGACAGCGGAAACATCTACCGCTTCGCGAACGAGATCCCTTGCTTCCCGACGCAGTGGGGCGACACCGGCGACTCCTTCACGCTCGATTCGGCGAGCTACGAGACCGGTCACCTGCGCGCGACGGTCATCTTCAACGGGAAGATCGGCAAGCAACCGTTCGTGGTGCGTTACGACCTGCTCGATCGCGAACGCTCGCTGCGGGTCAGCGTCACCGGATCCGCGCCGAGCGGCTCCAGCGTCATGACCTACTTCCCCTTCGTCGACGCGGCAAAGAGCCTGACGTTCGGCACGACTGCGCACTGGGACACTCAGGCGCCGCGCAACTACTGGGAGAACTGGACTCCGCCGGAGCCGTGGACGTTCGAGCCGACGCACAACTTCGTGGCTGTCAATGGCGAGAGCGGCTATGCCGGTGCGATCTATCACTCGGCAACGCCCGCGTGGGGCATCTACAACGACGGCGTCCTCGGCTGCCTCCTGCGCAACACGCCCGGAACGCAGAACGCGACGTGCGGGACCGATCCCGGTACGTACACGATCACGTACGCCGTGGAGCCGCCGGACCTCCTCGTCTCACCGGCAGACGGAGCCGGCGAACAGTCGATGCTCGGTCAGGGATTGATCTTCAACACGCCGCTCGTGGCCCTGCCCGTGACCGGCACCGGCTCGCTGCCGCGCGAGCTTTCGCTCGCCGTCTCCCATGACGACCGCGTGCTGATCACGGCCCTCAAGACAGGCACGATCGATCCGGCGCAATTGATCGTGCGCTTCTATCAACCGACGAACGGCGCGATCGAAAACGTGACCGTGCACTTTTCCAGCGTGATCTCCGACGCCTACCGCGACGGCCCCTACCTGTTCGCCACCCCCGCAAACGCGCTGGAGCAACCGACGACAGAGAACCTGCACTTCACAACGGCTCCTTCGACGCTGACGCTCGATTTGCCACGCGCGATCACGACGGTGGCGCTGGGGCTGCCGGGGAGATGAGGATTGCGAAATTGGCTGTGGCGGTAGGACTCGAACCTACGACCACCGGATTAACAATCCGGCGC
>JAFAVZ010000117.1 GCA_019242175.1 Acidobacteriota bacterium | reverse complement strand
AAGATTGGTTGCACGCAGAGGAACGCGATTCATGGTCCTTCCTCCCGGCGGCCGCCGAGACCTTGGCGCGCCAGAACGGCGACGGGCGCCGCCTTGTTGAGCTATCCGGTAGCGACGATCCTTTCGATGCCGCGACCGTGGTAGTCGGCGGCTATCTCGGAGAGGGGCGCGACTCTCGTCTCGCGCTGATCAGTGCCACGGGCGGAGTGGTTCCATTCGACCGTGGGCAGCCTCTCGTCGTTGGAGCCCCGCAGGTCGAGACGGCGATGCTTGCGGCGTGGAAGGCAACGGTGGCGATCGCTCCGAACGAAGACCCGGGAAAGCAGATGTTCGCGGCGCTAAGGGCAACAATCGACACGGTGCCCTTGCTCGGAGGCGAGATACAACACCGGCTGGTTCTGCGAACGCCACCATCAGGTGCAGAATGATGGACGTGCCGTCGAAGAAGCCAGCGAAGCCGCAGCACGATCCGACGCCGGAGGAGCGCGACGAGCGGGTCAGCTTGCATCCTCGCAAGGCTGAGGACGTGTTGCGCAGGCTGCTCCGCACTCCTCCGAAGCGGGACCGCTAACCCCTAGCTACTCTCAGCCGATGGCGCGCGAATTCTGGAGCTGGTGCTTCAAGAACGTTCCCGAGGGCCGCGAAGAAATGGACGCCTGGATGACCGAGCAGTCGGCCGAGGGCTGGGAACCCGTGGCGATCTCCACGACTCCCGCCGTCATCCACGGTTCTGATCCGGCGACTGGGCACATCACCGTCACGCTCGGCAGGGAGCTTCCGAGCTAGCTATCGGCCAGTTAGAGCGTCATAGGTGATCCGCCGTCCGCCAACGCGGCCGACGAGGTTCGCCATACGCTGCGCGTCCGACTGCTTGCGCGTGCTGTACCGGTAGTCGAACTCCGCCAAGTAGCGGTTCAAGTGCTCCACCGAGACGTGGTGGAACGTCCCGTCCAGCGAGCCCTTCAGTTGCGAGAAGAAGCCTTCGCAGCGGTTCACGCCGGCCCGGCGCTTCTGCTTATCCTTGCCTCGCACGGTGCGCGCGTACTCCTTAATTTCATGATTGACGCGGTGGTGCTCGGAGAACGTCGCACCGACGGTCTGGTAGCCGCGGTTTCCGTCGGTCATCAGCACTGCTTCCGGCGCCATCTGCTCGGTCAGCGCAGCCGCGAGCGTCTCGGCCGTGACGCGCGGCATCAAGCCGGAGCGGGCTTCACCAGTGCCGCGGTCGATCAGGGTGAGGACCGGCGTCTTGTTCGCGTAGTGGTTGCGGTGAACGTTTCGCTGGCGAGGACCGATCCACGTCTCGTCAGATTCGACCTCGCCCGCGAGGAAAGGGAGATCGTCCTCCCGCAGCATCGCTTCGCGGATGCGCTGGATCATGAACCACGCCGACCGCGGGGTGAGCCCGTAGTCCCGCTCGATCTCGCGGCTCGCAACACCATTCTTGGACGAGCACATCGAGTAGATGACCAGCACCCAGGTACGAATCGAAATCTTCGTCCCGTGCATGATCGTGCCGGTCAGCACCGAGAACTGCTTGCGGCAGGAACGGCACTTCCACAACCGCCGCACCGTGACCGCGCCCGTGCGCGTCTTGCGACCATCAGCTGCCTTCGGCGTGAGGAAGTAGTGCTGCTCCGTGGAGCCGCAGTGCGGGCACAGCGGCTGGCCATCCCAACGAAGCAGCTCGAGAAATTCGTACGCGGCCTCGTCGTCGGTGATGCGCTCGGTGAGGGTGCGGAAGTTCATGTCCATGGCGATATCCTATGACAAACCCATGGGTGTGTCAAATGAGGAACTACGAGTCGGGTAGCTTGATTAGGGCCAGCCACCCGAAGACGGGCGGTTTGACCGAATTTGACGCCCGTTTTGACTTGCCTGGCGAGCGCTCAACGCCGATAATGACGGAGCCCTCGCCGTTGAGGCAGGGAAGTGGAGCCCCGGAGGAGCCGGGTTTGCCTAAGGGCAAGCCGGGAGCCGGGGCTCGTGCGCGTCAGGGGTTCAAGCGGCGAACGTCGCCTTCAGCGACGCCGCTCTGAAGCCGCAGAGCGTACTGATCGCCTTTGCCGGTCTCGGCGTCGCTTTGCGCCCCGGCAGCCGCGTCCGGAAGCCATAGGAGCGATTCGCTTTTTGTGCGAAACGAATAAGAGAACTGGGCCGGGAGCGCGCCGTCGCGTTGCGCGTCCAAGATGACCTGTCGGTCAGCTTGGTCCTGAGCGCCCCGAGATTCGATCCAAAGAGTCGCGATGCCGTTGTCCGCAAGGATCTCAAGGAGCACCCGCAAGCCGGCGCGGCGCGCAGCGACCTGTTGCTTCGGCTTCACGGGGTGATGGATCACGGTGTAGATCCCGTCGCAGAATGAACACACCTGATCGATCATCTTCTCGCGCTTCTCAACTCCTTCACTCGACCAGTGGAAGACAGGATGCTTCGGACGGTCCGCGGTGACAGCACTGACGCTGGCCCGGACTGGCGCTAGCTCCTGATCGTCAACGATCACCACGGTGGAGATGACGTAGTGCACACCCTGCACTGTCTCGGGGGCCGACTCGTCAAGAAGCGCGAGCATCGTCATCACGCGTCGCTGCCGCGACATCGTCGTCTGCTGGCCCATAGATGAAGTCGAAGTTGACGCTGACCGCATTGAGCCAACGGTCACGGGCACGCGCTGGGAATGGTGCTCCGACCTTCGGCAGCGACTGAAGCAAGCCGACCATGAGAGGGTGCGACTCAACCCCGTCGCCGTTCTTGCTGTCGTTCTTGTGGTGGTCGTTCTTCTCGCCGTTGTCGTCGTTCGTGTGCTCCGGCTCAAGCTGACGCTGCGGTGCGGGACGCACGAGGCGATCCGTCCCGTGAGCGAAATAACCGGCCTGCTTGGCTGACCTACGAAAAACGGATCGTGCTGTCAGAACTTGGTTCGGTACGACACCCAGTCGCTCGATCAGCGTGTCGAGACCCTCGTCATCGGGGAGAATCCCGCCGTTCGGGGCTGCGTTGTCATAGATCGCTTTGTACAAGGGCACCTTGAGGAAGGCCTCGGCCCGCGCGGAAGCTTCCGTGTGGTCCGCCACGATCGCCTTTCCCAGGGTCGTCAGGGTGATTTTCTGACTGCCTTGCGTCAGACCGAACATGTTCGCCGCGAGAACCTTCGTCCGGAAGGCTCCGCTCTTAGGTCGTTGCCCCATCGCGCCGGCGAGTTGCGCCAGGTCGCATTCTCCCGCGTAGGGGCTCCAAACCTTGCGTGCTACCGCGATCGCGTCGCCGAGATCGTTGTATGGGA
>JAFAVZ010000029.1 GCA_019242175.1 Acidobacteriota bacterium | reverse complement strand
GCAAGCCGACGGGCGTCCTCGCCCGGCGGCCATGGCCCCCGCGGCACCGCACGTAGCAGCGGTACCGCATGTGGCAGCGGCACGGCACGCGGCAGCGGCGAGCGTGCGTTTCGCGGTTGCGATGTCCTGCGCGTAGCGGGCGGATGGTGCGCGGGCGTCTCGCCCGCAAGCCGACGGGCGTCCTCGCCCGGCGGCCATCGTCCCAGCGGCACCGCACGTGGCAACGCCACCGCACGTAGCAGCAGCACCGCACGTGGCAACGGCACGGGACGTGCCGCTGCTCGCGGGCGGGACGCCCGCTCACCGCAGCGATGCGAGCGTGCGTTCGCAGTTGCGATGTCTTGCGCGTAACCGGCGGGCGGATGGTGCGCGGGCGTCTCGCCCGCAAGCCGACGGGCGTCCTCGCCCGGCGGCCATCTTCCGCCGCGGCACCGCACGTGGCAGCGGCACGGGACGTGGCAGCGGCACGGGACGTGCCGCTGCTCGCGGGCGGGACGCCCGCTCACCGTGGCGATGCGAGCGTGCGTCGCGGTTGCGATGTCCTCCGCGTAGCGGGCGGGCGGATGGTGCGCGGGCGTCTCGCCCGCAAGCCGACGGGCGTCCCCGCCCGGCGGCCATTCTCCCTGCGGCACCGCACGTGGCAGCGGCACCGCAGGCAACGCCACGGGACGTGCCGCTGCTCGCGGGCGGGACGCCCGCTCACCGCAGCGATGCGAGCGCGCGGCGCGCGGTTGCGATGTCCTGCGCGTAGCGGGCGGGCGGACGGTGCGCGGGCGTCTCGCCCGCAAGCCGACGGGCGTCCTCGCCCGGCGGCCATGGTCCCCGCGGCACCGCACGTGGCAGCGGCACGGGACGTGCCGCTGCTCGCGGGCGGGACGCCCGCTCACCGCAGCGATGCGAGCGTGCGTTTCGCGGTTGCGATGTCTTGCGCCTAGCGGGCGGGCGGATGGTGCGCGGGCGTCTCGCCCGCAAGCCGACGGGCGTCCTCGCCCGGCGGCCATGGTCCCTGCGGCACCGCACGTGGCAACGCCACCGCACGTAGCAGCAGCACCGCACGTGGCAGCGGCACGGGGACGTGCCGCTGCTCGCGGGCGGGACGCCCGCTCACCATAGCGATGCGAGCGTGCGTTTCGCGGTTGCGATGTCCTGCGCGTAGCGGGCGGGCGGATGGTGCGCGGGCGTCTCGCCCGCAAGCCGACGGGCGTCCTCGCCCGGCGGCCATGGTCCCCGCGGCACCGCACGTGGCAGCGGCACCGCACGTGGCAGCGGCACCGCACGTGCCGCTGCTCGCGGGCGGGACGCCCGCTCACCATAGCGATGCGAGCGCGCGGCGCGCGGTTGCGATGTCCTGCGCCTAGCGGGCGGGCGGATGGTGCGCGGGCGTCTCGCCCGCAAGCCGACCGGGCGTCCTCGCCCGGCGGCCATTTTCTCCCTGCGGCACCGCACGTGGCAGCGGCACCGCACGTGGCAACGCCACCGCACGTGGCAGCGGCACGGGGACGTGCCGCTGCTCGCGGGCGGGACGCCCGCTCACCGCAGCGATGCGAGCGTGCGTTTCGCGGTTGCGATGTCTTGCGCGTACCGGCGGGCGGATGGTGCGCGGGCGTCTCGCCCGCAAGCCGACGGGCGTCCTCGCCCGGCGGTCATCGTCCCCGCGGCACCGCACGTGGCAGCGGCACCGCACGTGGCAGCGGCACCGCACGCGGCAACGCCACGGGGACGTGCCGCTGCTCGCGGGCGGGACGCCCGCTCACCGCAGCGATGCGAGCGCGCGGCGCGCGGTCGCGATGTCCTGCGCGTAGCGGGCCGGGGGGGCGGTAGCGGCGAAGCGTTCGAGCGCGGCGCAGGCCTCGGCGCGATGGCCGGCCCGGCCTTCGACGAGGCCGATGTTGAACAGTGCGTCGTACTGGCGCGGGTCGAGCTGCACCGCGCGGTTCCAAGCGTCTACAGCCTGGGGGAACTCGCCGCGGCGGGCGTGCACGACTCCGAGCGTGTTCAACGCCAGCGGCAGATGCGGGTTCAGTTCGAGCGAGCGGGTGAGATAGCCGAAAGCGGCGTCGAGGTTGCCGGCGCGGAGCGTCACGATGCCGAGGTTCTGCAGCGCGGGAGCGTTGTTTGGATCATTCGCGAGCACGGTCTCGAACTGCTGCACCGCCTCGCGCGGACGGTCCTCGTCCGCGAGCGCGATGCCGTACGCATTGAGCGCATCGGGATCGTAGCGTCCCGCGGCGATCGGCGCGAGCAGCTGCGTCGCCTCCCCCGCCCTTCCCGTCTCGCTCAACATCAGCGCGAGCTGGATCTTCGTCTCGTTCGACGCCTTCCCGTTCGTCACCAGGTACTGCAGATTCTCGATCGCCTCGGCCGTCCGGTCGCTCTGCTCGAGCACGAACGCCAGCAGGATCCGCCCCGCGGGCATCCCCGGTTGCTCGGCCACGACGCGCCGCGCGAGCGCCGTCGACTGCGGCAGATCGCCGCGTTCGTACGCCTCGATGATGAGGTGCATGTCGTTGTTCACGCCGACGAGATTCTTCGGATCGTCCTCCGGTCCGAAGCTCTTCTTCTCCGGCGCCGATCCGCTGACGTATCCAAGAGACAACAGCTTCATCGCTTCTTCGGCGCTGACTTTACGGTCGGCCTGGGGCACGGCGGCGACGGTCATCTTCGCCAGGAGCTCGCGGGCCATCGTGACGTCGCGCCGTTGTTCGTCGCGCAGATTCTTCAGCTCGCGCGGATCGCGCGGCAGGTCATACAGCTCGGCGATCGGGAGGTCGATGTACTTGCGCTGCTCGTGGATCACGCCGGTGAGCGGCGCCCAGCCGCGATTGAGCGCGCCGGATAGAGACTCGAAGTAACTGTCGCGCGAGCCGACCACGTCTAGCAGCGACACGCCGGGCAGGTTCGCGGCCGGCGCCAGCCCGACGCGTTGCAGGATCGTCGGCACGATGTCGACGTGACGCACGTAGCCCGCTTCCCGCCGCGCCGCGATCACGCCCGGCTCGTGCAGGAGCAACGGCACCTTGAGCGTCGACTCGTACGCGAACAGCCCGTGCGTCTGTTCGCCATGATCGCCGCGCGCCTCGCCATGATCGCCGGTCACTACGAGCATCGTGTCGCCGGCGAGCATCGGCGTGAGCTGCTCGCCGAGCATGGCGTCGATGTACGAGAGCTCGCCGAGGTATTCGTCATCGCGGAATTCGGCATCGAACGGCGCGGGCGGTTTGTACGGCGCATGCGCGTCGTAGAGATGGATCCAGACGAAGCGTTTGCGTCCGGCGTTCGCATCCCACCAACGCCGCGCCGACTCCAGCACCGCACGCGCCGGCCGTTCCTGGATCACGAACTGCTGGCGCGTCTCGCCCTTCCCGTAGTTGTCGTCGTACAGCTCGAAGCCGTGATTGAGGCCGAAGCGCGAGTCGAGCGGGAACGCGCCGACGAACGCGGCGCTCGCGTAGCTCTTGGCCTGCAGCATCGTGGGAAGCGTCGGGATCTTCGGATCGAGCACGTAGCCGGCGTTCTCGCGCACGCCGTGCTGAAACGGATACAGGCCGGTCAAGATGTTGACGTGCGACGGCAGCGTGATCACGTTGTGCGCGTGCGCGTTCTCGAACACGACGCCTTCCGACGCCATGCGGTCGAGGAACGGCGTCCGCACGCGTTTGTTGCCGGCGAAGCCGACCGAGTCCGCGCGCCAGGTGTCGATCGTGACGAGGATGATGTCCGGATCATTCGCGAACTTCTTCGTCGCTTCCGATGTCGGCTTCTCTTTGCACGCGAACAGCGCGAGCAGCAGCAACACGAAAAGCTTTTTCACTGCAGCCTCCTCAGCGCCGGATCGTTCGGAAACTGCTGCAATCCGCGCAGGCGCCAATACCGTGCGCCGTTCGCATCGCCGACCGTCCGCAGCGTCGACGAAATCGCGACGTACGAAGGCGCGATTGGCGCTTCCTTCTCCAACGCGAACACGAGCTGCGTCGCCTCGTCGTTGCGCCCTTCGGTCACGAGCAACAGAATCAGATTCTTGTACGCCTGCGCGTCCTTCGGAAAGAGGCGGATCTCTTCCCGAAACGCGCGTTCCGCCTCGGCATTGCGCTCCATGCGCGCGAGGATGTCGCCGCGCAAATAGTTCAACCCCTTCACCGACGTGCTCGCGCGTTGCCGCAACGCAGCGTCGGCACGATCGGCATACTCCAAAGCCGCCGGCAGATTCTTGCGCTCCACTTCGACGCGCGCCAACGTCATCAACGCCAGGATCCGTTCCCGAGAATCGAGCGCCAGCTTCGCCTCGGCCGAAGCGCGATCGAAGTCGTGGCGCGCGAGCGCGATGCGCGCGAGCAGATCGTGCGCCGCACCCGGCTCCGCATGCATCGCGAGCTCGGCGTGCTGTTGCGCGGTCGTGAGATCGTTCTTCTCGATGGCCATCTTCGCGATCATCAACGCGAGGTGCGTCGTCTGCGGCGAGAGCTTCAGCCCTTCCTTCGCCGCGGCGATCGCCTCGTCCTTCCGCCCGAGCTGCTCCAGAGCGCGCGCCATGATGTCCCAGATGTCGACCATCCGCTCGTTCTCGGCGAGCAGTTCCCGGCACGCGGCCAACGCGCCTCCGTAGTCGCCGCGGTCGTAAGACGAGAACGCGCGCCGGATGACGGCCGAGTTGCGCACGCGGTCTTTGGGATCGGGCAGCTCGCCGCTCGCAGCCACGCCCGAACCGAGGTAGCCGAGCGCCGCCAGCTTCTGCTTCTCTTCCTCCGAAACGTTGGCCGGCGCGGAAGCCTCCCGCACGAACGGCAACAAAGTCGAGCGCATCGTGACGACCGTCCGCCGATCTTCCTCGACGCGATTCCGCGTCTCGGCCGCGTCGCGCGCGACGTCGTACAACTCCGGCTTCGGCGCCTGGATGAAGTGATCGTCGCCGCGGATCAGCGAATGCAGCTCACTCCAGCCGTAGTGCAGCCGCGGATACAGCGTCTCGCTATAGATGGAGCGCGCGCCGCGTTCCAGCAGCGAACGTCCGGCGATCGCCTTCCGTTCGAACGGCGTCTTCGTGAGGCTGAGAATCGTCGGGAACACATCCGTCAGCTGCACCGGCTCGGCGACGCTCTCGCCTCCGCGTTTCCCGCCCGGCAACTTCACGAAGAGCGGGACCTGCAGCGACTCGCGATAAAGAAAGATGCCGTGCTCGTCTTCGCCGTGGTCGCCGAGACCTTCGCCGTGATCGGAGAGGACGACGATCAAGGCGTCGTCGTAGAGGTCCTCCGCTTTCAGGAACGCGAAGAAGTCACCGAGCAGCGTATCGGTATACGCGACCTCGCCGTCGTACGAATGCGGAAACGGCGACGGCGGATCGTACGGCGAATGCGGCTCGTAGAGGTGGAGGAAGAAGAACGGCGGCCGCTCGCGCTTCGTCGCCAGCCAGCGCTTCGCCGCCACGATCGTCTCCGCTCCGTGACGCTGCACGCGCCCGATCGACATCGCGTTGCTGGCGACGTCGATCTCGTCGTCGTACGCGTCGAATCCGCGCGCGAGGCCGGCCTCGCGGCGCAGCACCCACGCCGACACCGCGGCGCCCGTCGCATAGCCGTGGCGCTTAAGCAGCTCGGGCAACGTCGGCACCTTCGCATCGAGGCGGAACCCGACGTTGTCTCGCACGCCGTTGTCCGCCGGTAATCGCCCGGTGAACAGCGTGGCGTGTGACGGAAGCGTCAGCGGTGCATGCGAGTACGCGCGCTCGAAGAGGATCGCGTCTTTGCGGAATGCGTCGAGCTGCGGCGTCGCGATGCGCGTGTAGCCGTACGCCGGCAGATGATCGGAGCGCAGCGTGTCGATCGAGATGAGGATGACCGGCGTGGGACGCGAAGGCCGGCAGGCGGTCGCTACCAACGCAACGAGGACGAGGAAAACGCGGCGCATGCTTGCGGGCCGGCGCGCATGGCCGGCCCGCCGTCATCATACGGTCAAAACGAGATCCGCCCGCTGAGGCGCACGATGCGCGGGCTCTGAAACTCGGTGATGTAGTTCGCCGCGCCGTTCGCGAGGCCTTCGCCCGTCGTGCGGTCGGCGATCCCACGGTACAAACGAGGCTCGCGCGACAGCAGCGTGCGATGGTTCGTGGCGTTGAACAGCTCGATCGCAGGGCTGAACGTAACTGCGCCGACGCGGAAGTCGCGCGCGATCCGGAGGTCGAGGTTGTACATCGTCGGCGTGCGCGCGCCGTCGACGCCGTCGATCAACACGTTCTTGTTACCCAGGCCATCGAGGTTGTTGACGCGGTAGTAGTACGGCACGGGATAGCCCTGGCGCGCCGCGAGATTCGCACCGAAGCTGAGTTGCCACGGCAGCTCGAAACGCGTCGAGAGGTTCGACGCCCACTTCGCGTTGATGTACGTCGTCGTGTGCGTCCCGTAAGACTGATCGACCGCGATCGAGCCGTCGCAGCTCGTACAACCGTAGTCGTTGTTCGCCGTCGACAGCACGTGCGTCGGATCGAAGATGCCGTTGCCGCTCACCTGCTGCGTGCGATCGTTGTAGGAAAACCACGCGCGCGCCATCCAGCGATGCGACATTCGTTTCGTCGCATAGAGATCGACGCCTTTGTAAGTCTGCGAGTAGTCGGGTCGCGTCGTCACGACGGCGAGCCCGGAGAACGGCACGGTCAGCCGGTAGTTCGGCACGCTGAAGTGCTGCCCGTTCGGCAACGTCCCGACGAGATTCGTCGTGCGCGCGAAGTCCTTGCTCGTGTAGTAATCGCCGCTCCCCGCGGTCTTCTCGTACGCGACCCACCAGAAGTTGTTGAAGCGCCGGTACGTCACGTCGGCACCGACGGCGAGATCGGACATCACCTCGCGCTCGAAGCCGGCGATCAGCTCGTGCGTCTTCGGCACCTTCATCCCGTAGTCGATGCGCGCCGCCGCGGCGATGTCGTTCGGATGCTCGAAGTCGCCGAGGTAGAAGCCGCCGTAGGGACCGAGGTCGAAGAGGATCTCGTCGCGGGTGACGAACGTGTCGTGGTTCGCGTCCTTCCAGAAGTAATAGACGCCGTTCGCGTACACGAACGGATTGCTGCCGGCCACGAGACTCGACCCGCCGAGTTGATCAACGTATTGATTGTAGGCGCCGCGCACCAGCGTCTTCTTGTTCGTCCCGAGCTGGTACGTCACACCGATGCGAGGGCTGATGCTGTTCCACTTCAGGTCGCGCGTGTCGGGGCCGAACCTCAGCTCCTTCAAGACGTCCGGTGCGAGGCGGTTCGCCGGCGAGACGACCTCGCCGTTGCGCGACTTCTGCCGGTCGAGGCGCACGCCGCCCTGCACTGTCAAGTTCCCCATCGTGATCGTGTCGCCGACGTACAGGTCGTTGTACTTCACGACGTAGTTCGCCGCACCGTCGCGCGTGAGCAGCGCCGTGCCGGTGCAATCGGGGCAGATGTCGGGGTCGCCCGTCGACGCATCGCCCATCACGCCCGTCGCCGGATAAATGGACGACGACGTCACCGGCGCGCGCCGATAGCCGAAGCCGAATTTCAGCTCGTGATCGAGCGACGCGGTCTTCAAAAAGTACGAGCCGTCGAGCCGATAGGAGTCCTGCGGGCGGCGCGTCGCGTAGTACGAGTGGCTGCGATGGAACGCGCCGTTCTCGTCCTTGTAAGGCTGCACATCGCCCCCCTCGGGCGTGAATTGGAACGGGCTGAGGATGTGCGCGAAGACGGCGGTCAGGTAGAACTTCTGCCCGAACATCTGCGTGTCTTCGGCCTTGTACATGTGCGACGGGCCGGTCTGGTCCCACGTCGTTTCCGGCGTCGGCCGCGTGAGGCTCGCGCCGCGGCCGAACTTCAGCTTGTTCCCGTACGTGTAAAAGTACGTGCCGGTGTTGTTCGCCCACGGCTGCACGCTGACCTTCGCGTTCCAGTCCTTGAGGATCGTGTCGTCGCGCGTCGGCGTCGCCTGCTGATCCGTCTGCAGGACGAAGAGGCGGACGTCTTGCCGCGCGTACGCACCCCAGAACCACACCTTGTCGCGGAGCAACGGGCCGCCGAAGTCCGCCGACCAGTTCTGGTTCGTGTTGATCCGATTCCCGGCGATCGTCCCCTGGCTCTGCGCCTCGGCATTCGCGGCCGCACTGGCCTGCCAGTCACCATCGGCGAGGAAGTAGCGCGCAGCTCCCTGGAAGTCGTTGGAGCCGCGCTTGGTGACCATGTTGAGCTGTGCGCCCGGGGTCTGAATGCGCGGATCGCTGCCGCTCGTCGTCACCTGGATCTCTTCGAAAGAATCGAAGTCGTAGTACGTCGGCGTGCTGCCGAGGGCGCCGACGTCCGTGATGTTGACGCCGTCGAGGTTGAACGTCTTCTGCGTATCCGACGCACCTTTCGACACGATCACGTCCTGCTGGCCCGACTCCGAGCCGCCGATGTTCACGCGATCGGCGAGCACGCCCGGAGATTGGCCGAGGATGACCCACGGATCGCGGCCGGTGGGGATCTTCTCCAGATCCTCGCGGCCGACCGCCGTGCCGGTGCCGACTTTGCGTGTGTCGACGAGCGGGATGTCCGCCGTCACGGTGATCGACTGGCTCACGGTCGGACTGAGGACGAGCGCCACGTCGAGGCTCGAGCCAACGTTGACCGTGATGCCGCTCCGCGTCGCGGCGCCGAAGCCGGCGAGCTCCGCGTGCAGCGCGTAGTCCGGTCCGGGCGGCAGGTTGAGGAAGCGGAACCGCCCTTCGGCGTCGCTGATGAAGACCTGCGGCGAGCCCGGCCCGCTCAGCGTGACGCTGACCCCCGGCAGCGCCGTTCCGTCTTTTTGTTGCGTGACGCCGAGGATGCGTCCGTACTGCAGTTGAGCGAAGGCGTTGAAGGCGAGGAGAGAGAAAAGCACCAGGAACGCGAGGCGACGAGGAAGCGGGCACCGTCTCATTGCGGCTCCTTTCGCGCACCATCCAGATGGAAAGATGTCTCAGCGTAGCACTGATGTGCGCGATGGGAGCGTCAGAAAAGGACAAACGCCGCGAATTGCTTCGCGGCGTTTGCATGGCCTGCCCCTCCGGGCTGCCTACGAGGTTAGCTGTCGGATTCGGGCTGGAAGCCCTACGGACTTTTGGTCCGATTCACCCCGGACGGTGGCAAGCCGCCGCTTTGGTTCCCCCGTTCCTCGGCGCCGAGGATTAGGCATGGCAAGCCGCCACCAAAGGCGGCGACGGTAGTGTACTGCAATCCGGGTGCGCGAACGGTAACGATTGCGGACGAGCCCGGTGCAAGGTCTATGATCCCTCCATGAGCGCATTCGGTCTCCCTTCCCGCGCATCGTCCAACACCGATCCGGAATGGGAGCAGCGCGTGCAGCTCGCCGCGTGCTATCGCCTCGTCGCGCTCTTCCATTGGGATGACCTCATCTTCACGCACATCTCCGCGCGCGTCGCCGGGCCGGAGCATCACTTCCTCATCAATCCGTACGGCATGCTCTTCGAGGAGATCACCGCCTCGAGTCTGGTGAAGGTCGACATCGACGGCAACAAGGTCGGCGACAGCCCGTACGACGTGAACCCGGCCGGCTTCAACATCCACAGCGCGATTCACGCGGCACGCGAAGACGCGAAGTGCGTGCTCCACGTGCACAGCATCGAAGGCGTCGCCGTCTCCGCGCAGAAGAACGGTGTGCTGCCGATCTCGCAGCAGTCGATCTTCGTCCTCTCCTCGCTCGCCTATCACGACTACGAAGGTGTTGCGCTGAACGCCGAAGAACGGCCGCGCCTCGTCCACGACCTCGGCGACAAGAACTTCCTCGCGCTGCGCAATCACGGCCTCCTCACCGTGGCCGACAACATCCCGGACGCGTTCCTCTTCATGTACCTCTTCCAGACCGCATGCATGATCCAAACGCGCGCGCAGGCGGGCGGCGGCGAGCTGATTCCCATCGATCCGCGGATCATTGCCGGCGCGCAGCAACAGGCGAAACAGGTGACGCGCGGCGCAGGCGGCGCACTCGCCTGGCCGGCGTTACTGCGAAGGCTGGATCGCGTCAATCCCGGCTACAACGTGTAGGGGCGGGCTTCAGCCCGTCCGGCCGGCGGAAGCCGGCCCCTCCATGGAAAGAATATGAAGGCCGACCGCCTCCTCTCCGCGCTGCTGCTCCTCCAGGCGCACGGCAAGCTCACCGTGCGCCAGCTCGCGGAGCGACTGGAGGTCTCGCAGCGCACCGCACATCGCGACATGGAAGCGTTGAGCGCCGCCGGCGTGCCGGTCGTCGCGTTGCGCGGCGCAAACGGTGGATGGCAACTCGACGAAGCGTGGCGCACGGAAGTCCCCGGACTCGACGAAGCGGAGCTCCGCGCCTTGCTCATGGCCCAGCCCCGCGTTCTCGGCGACGAGCATCTCGCGCACTCGGCAGAACGCGCGTTCGAAAAATTGCTCGCGGCGATGCCGGTCGCGATGCGCGCCCGCGCCGCATTCATCCAGGAAAGGCTGCATGTCGACACCACCGGCTGGAGCATCACGCCGGAGAACCTGGCGACGCTGCCGACCGTGCAGGACGCCGTCTCGCAGAATCGCAGGCTGACGATCCGCTATCGCGCGGCGAACAACGAGCTCGTCGAACGCTCGCTCGATCCGCTCGGCCTCGTCGCCAAGGGCAGCACGTGGTACCTCGTCGCGCGAACGCCAGACGGCATGCGCACCTATCGCGTCTCGCGCATCGAAGAAGCATCGCTGCTCGACGCGCCATGCGAGCGGCCGACGGACTTCGATCTCGCCGCGTATTGGAAAGCATCGACGGCCGAGCTCCTCGGCCGCCGCAAGTACACCGTGACGCTGCGCGCCGATGCCCGGGCCGCCGAGGAGCTTTCGCGGTGGCAGTACGGGGTGCGTTGCGCGGATGCCTCGCCCGATGAGGAAGGCCGGGTGTTGATGCGCGTGCCGTTCGAGGAAGAAGAGCATGCGGCCTTCGTCGTCCGCGGCCTCGGTCCGCGCGTCGACGTCGTCGAGCCCACCGCGCTGCGCGATCGCATCCTCGCCGAAGCCGCGGAGCTCCTCCGCCGCGCGAAGCACTAGTGCACTTGCACGTGTATGAATCCGCATACTCGTGCGTATGCTTTTGTGCACATACAAGACTGTTCACCGTTTGCTCGCAGCACGCCTGCGGACGGGGACCAATACTGAAGACAGCCCAAGGTCGAGAGAACCCTGGCAGTCCAAAGAACAGGAGGCGTCCTTATGGTTTCCCGCAGATTCCCGTACGTTTTGTTGCTGCTTCTCATGCTGGCCGCACGACTTCATGCCGGCGCGGCGCGACCGGGCTGGTCGAAGATCGAGCTGACCGGCGTCGGCTCGAACAGCGCCGCCGCCATCGCCGATCTGCTCCAGCCGTATGAAGGCGAGGTGATCGCCGACTACGGCGCGTACACGATCGCGTACGTCGAAACGAGCTCCCTCGATGCCCTGACGGAAGACGCGTCGAAGGCGAACATCCGCATCCGAGCGCGAGACGATCTCGACGTGCTGCAGCTGCCCGCGGCATCCGTCGATGCCCGCATCGGCATCAGTGGCATCGCGACGAATCGGCTCATCCAGAACTATCCGTCGCAGAAGTCAGGCGTCTTCGTTCTGCAGCTCGCGGCGCCGGCGCGCAGCGAGTGGATCGCGGAGCTGCAGTCGATCGGCTGGACGATCGCGCGCTACGTCCCGAACGACGGATTCCTCATCGTCGGCACGTCCGATCTCGTCTCCCAAACGCGCAACCTTTCTTACGTGCAGTGGCTCGACTTCTTCCATCCGTATCAGAAGTCGGCGACGCTCGCCGCCGACCAGACTTCGCATCCGCTGCTCTTCGAGCTTCCCGGCGGCGCGGCTTCGGAAGACGCGGTTGCCGCGATCACCGCGGCCGCTGATGGTCCGGTCGAGGTGCGCCGCGGTTACGACACGCTGGTCTACGCGAGCATGACCTCCGCCGCGGCCGATGCATTGATGGCCAACGGTATGATCCTCGGCGTCGGCCCCCGACCGGACGGTCAGCTCGCCGATGCGCGGCAGGTGCAGTCGTTCACTTCCCTGCTCAACCCCGCGCAAACGCAGCCGCTGCCCGGCCAGGATTATTGGTCGTGGGTCGTCAGCCGCTGTCCCGATTGCGCGAGCATGCCGGCAAGCGCGTGGAAGATCGGCGCCGCCGACAGCGGCCTCGATAACGGCTCCACGCAGTTCGGCCACCCCGATCTCAACGGCCGCAAATACTTCGGCATCATGAGCGTGCCGGTGGCGGACAACGACACGCAGTGCGCTCCGTCGCAGCCGCTGTGCGACGCGTACCAGCACGGCACGCTCGTCTCCGGCATGGCGGTCGGCAACGGCGCCACCGCCGCGCGCGACTCCGGCGGCTATCTCATGGGCCTCGGCGGCGCGCCGACGGCCGGCATCTTCATGACGAAGATCCTCAGCCGCAACTCCGGCATCGATCCTTCGAAGCTCTTCGACTGGACGGCGGATGCCGCGAATCACGGCGTCACGGTGCAGAACCACTCGTGGGAGAACTCTTCGCCGACGAACGCCGGCAAGTACACGTCGCTCTCGCGCCAGTTCGACATCGCCGCGCGCGACTCGGACAACTTGACGACCGCGGCGCGCATCCCGCTGCTGCTCTCCGTCGCCGCGGGCAACGACTACACGCAAGGCGCGCAGAACCTGAAGACGTCCCCGGTCGGCACGGCGAAGAACGTGCTCACCGTCGGCGGCCTGGAGAACTATCGCCCCGAGGCCGATACGGCGGATTGCTGGGGAACGCGGGCCGACAGCTATTGGAACATCATGCGCATCTCGCGCAACGGCACGAACCTCGGCTCCGCGACGAAGCAGTACATCAAACCGGACGTCGTGGCGCCGGCGTCGCTCATCGTCTCGACGCAGACGTCGATCTGGTGGGGCACGCAGTCGCCCATCCCCTACTGCCTCAACGCGTACGAAGGCGACGTGCGTTACTCGGGCGCGAGCGGCACCAGCTTCTCCGCGCCGCTCGGCTCCGCGGCATCGCTGATCGTCAAACGCTATCTCGGCACCGCGCCGGAGAACACGAGCCCCGCGCTCGTGCGCGCCGTGCTCGTCGCCGGCGCGCGCAGCGTCCGCGGCGGCGAAGACCGGAGCCGCAATCCGGCGATTCCGATCACCGCCGTGCCGAGCCAGCAGCAGGGGTTCGGCCGCCTGACGCTGGAAGACATCCTCAACGGCGCGCAGAAGCCGGTCGTGTTCGATCAGTCGACCGCGCGCACGTTCACGTCCGCCGGCCAGACGTTCTGCACGCGGCTGCGCGTGCGCGACAACACGAAGCCGGTGAAGGTCGCGCTCGTGTGGACCGATGCGCCGGGCATGGAGAACTCCACCAACCCGCTGGTCAACGATCTCAACCTCGAAGTGCGCCGCACGTCCGTCGGCGGACGCGTTTACGTCGGCAACTCCCTGGCCGTGACCGCGAACGGCGAGGAGTCGGTCGGTCATCTGGCCGGCAGCGCGCTGCCTTACGACGACGCGAACAACGTCGAGTACTTCCGCTCGTTCATGAATGCGAACGAGGAGCTGAACATCACGGTGAAGGCGCAGAACATCGCCGGCGACACCGACGGCAACACGGCCACGTTCGAGCAGGACTTCGCGCTCGCGATCCTGAATGCGGATCTGGTCAGCGTCGGCACTTGCGACACGCCGCCGACGGCGACGTTCACCGTGAGCTGCTCGTTCCTCACCTGCACCGCGAACGGCTCCGCGTCGAGCGACGACTTCGGCATCATCAACTACTCCTACAACTGGGGCGACGGCACGATCACCAACGGCGGCGCCGCGACGCAGTCGCACACGTACGCGGCCGCCGGCACGTACTCGATCGTCCTGACCACGACCGACACGATCCAGCAGAGCACCACCTCGGCGCCGCAGACGGTGACGGCGTGCGTGAGCGGGCCGACGATCACCGCGCAGCCGACGTCGCGCACGATCAACGCCGGGCAGTCGACGACGCTGTCGGTGACGGCGAGCCTCGCGACCGGCTATCAGTGGTTCATCGGCACGTCGGGCGACACGTCGAACCCGATCACTGGCGCGACGAGCAGCAGCGTGACGGTGACTCCGGCCACCACGACGAGCTACTACGTGCGCGTGACGAACAGCTGCGGGCGCGTCGACAGCGCAACCGCGACGGTCACCGTCTGCCAGCCTCCGGGCATCTCGCAGCAGCCGCAATCGCCGACCATTCCGAGCGGGTCTTCGACGACGCTGACGGTCGTGGCGAGCGGCAGCGGCCCGTTCACCTATCAGTGGTACCAGGGCGCGTCCAGCAACACGGCGAATCCGATTTCCGGCGCGACGAATGCGTCGTACACGACGCCCGCGCTGTTCGCGAACGCGCAGTACTGGGTGAAGATGACGAGCGGCTGCAACGGCACCGCGAGCGTGAACAGCAACACGGCGAACGTGACGGTGACCTGTGTCTCGGCTCCGTCCATCACCACGCAACCGGTCTCCCAAACGATCAACCTCGGACAATCCGCAACGCTCAGCGTGACGGCATCCACGAGCGGGACGACGACGTATCAGTGGTTCATCGGCCCGTCCGGCAATCAGAGCCAGCCGATCTCCGGCGCGACCGGCACTTCGGTGACGGTGACGCCCTCTTCGACGACGAGCTACTGGGTGCGCGTCAGCAACGGCTGCGGCGCGGCGAACAGCGCAACCGCCACGGTGACGGTCTGCGTGCCGCCTTCGATCACGGCTCAACCGCAATCGACGACGATCGTGATCGGCAACTCAGCGACGCTCACGGTCACAGCAAGCGGCAGCGCGCCGATCTCCTATCAGTGGTACACCGGCGCGTCGCCGAACGCGTCGAATCCGATCGCCGGCGCGACGAGCGCTTCGTTGACGGTCTCGCCTACGGTGACGACGAGCTACTGGGTCCGCGTGACCGGTAGCTGCAACGGCACGGCGACCGTCAACAGCAACACCGCGACGGTGACCGTCGTGCCGCCGGGCATCATGCGCCGCCAGCAGAACTTCGCGCTGGCGAACTCGCAACGCAGCATCACGGCGACGTGGCCGCAGGCGACGCAGACCGGCAATCTGCTCGTGGCGGTGATCTCCGCGGAAGCAATTCCGTCGATCAACAACACGATCACGCCGCCCGCCGGCTGGCTGCTCGCGCAGGGCTACGAGTGGAATCACGTGAAGAACGCGATCTACTACATGCCGAACAACGGCGGCGGCCGCACGTCCGAGACGTTCACCATCGCCGTCGGCTTCCACGACATGACGGTCGTGCTGCTCGAGTACTCCGGCGTGGCGTTGACGAGCCCGCTCGACCGCACCGCGTTCGACGGCGACAACTTCAACAACGGCACGCTCGCCTCGGGCACGACGTTCACGACGTCGCAGCCGAAGGAGGTGGCGATCACCGCGCTGACCGTCTACGGCAACACGAGCTTCTCCAGCCCGACGAACGGCTTCACGGAGCTCGACGACCACTCGGGCGGCAACTTCCTGACGACCGCCGTCCACGAACGCCTCACCACCACCGCCGGCGCCCTCGGCCATCAAGCGACCGTGGGCACGACGAACGTGGAGTGGGTGGGCGTGATCGCGACGTTCAAGAGCGCAAACCCGAATTAGCGTGATTGGGCGGGGGGCTTCGGCCTCCCGCCCGTTTTTCTCTCGCCTACCGGTTCGCCCAGTCGATGACCGGCCCCAGCTCCGTCTTCACCGTCTTCGCGAGGGCGTTGACTTTGCCGAGGTCTCCGTCGCCGATGGCTTTCCGGATGTCGAGGAGGGCGTGCTTGACGTTCAACGCGTTGTCGCGAAACGCCCCACCTTTGACCGACCGGCCGAGGGTCTCGCCGATCGTCTCCAGCTCGTCGTGGACTTTCTTCCAGTCATCGATCTTCCACCGATTGCCATCCGCCTGGCTGAGGATCTGCGAGAGCCGACTCGCTGCCTGCTTCGCCGCCGGTTTGTCCGGACCCATCTGACGTTCCGTCATCCATGTCTCCTTCTCGTCCGCCTTCCGGCGGAGCGCTTGTATTGGGGATGAATGGGGGACTTGGGGAAGGCGGTAGTTTAGCGCTTCAGATGGAGCGTCAGGAAGATCGCGCTCGCAACCGCGCCGCAGCTTCGAGCAATCGGCTCTGCATTCCGCTGGTCACTTTCTGGAATCCCAGTTCATGGGCGGTGAGGACGACGCAGCGGCGTGATCGTAGTCGAGTATCGGAAACGCTGCGAGGACTACCTGTTCCAAGTACTGTTCGATTGCGGTACGCCGCTTCGAAGGCTCCAGTCGCTCCACGCCAAATCGCGTACGACTCTGCTTACAGGCCGACCGTCAAGGAGTGATGCAGGACGCGAACATTTCGGCTGTCGAGATGCGATCCCATCTTAGCGATTGGCAAAAGCAATCGTGAGCGGAAGGGTAAGAGTGGTGCCCAGGGACGGAATCGAACCGCCGACACGAGGATTTTCAGTCCTCTGCTCTACCAACTGAGCTACCTGGGCTTTCGGGCGGGCGCCGCGAAAAACGCGCGGAAGATACCACGCGATGGTGCGGGTGTAAATGCGACGTGAAGGCGATCGCATTCCCTCACTTCACCCGATCGCGAACGAGCGTCGCGAGCTCACGCAGAGGCGCGGCCGCGGGGCCGAGCGGCGCGATCGCGGCGAGCGACGTCTCCACCAGCTCCGCGCTCAGTTTCCGCGCGCCGTCCACGCCGGCGAGCTTCACGAACGTCAGGCGTTGCGCGTCCTTCCCCACGTCCTTCCCCAGCGTCTCGGGCGTGCTGACCACGTCGAGCACGTCGTCGGTGATCTGGAACGCGAGGCCGAGATTCTTTGCGTAGGTCTCCACGCCGCGGAGGCGCGCGGAGTCGATGTTCGCCAGCATGCCGCCCACCGCCGCCGCCGCGACGAACAGCGCGCCGGTCTTCCGCGAGTGGATCAGTTCCAGCGTGTCGAAATCGAGCGTCGATCCTTCCGAGTGCAGGTCGACCGCCTCGCCGCCGATCGTCCCCGTCCAACCCACCGCGTCCACCACGCGCGCGATCACTTGCGACGCGGGCCAGCGTCGCGGGGAAAGCGTCGCGTGATTCGACGACACGAGGCCGTACGAGTAATTGAGGAGCGCCACCGCGGACAGAATCGCCAGATCCTCGCCGAACTCGCGGTGCAGCGTCGGCGCGCCGCGGCGGAGTTGCGCGTCGTCCATCGACGGCAAATCGTCGAGGATCAGGGACGAAGTGTGGATGAGCTCCATCGCCGCGGCGGCGGGGAGCAGCTTCTCCGGCCGGCAGCCGACGGCCTCCCCTACCGCGAGCGTCAGAATCCCGCGGACGCGCTTGCCGGCCGAGGCGAGGGAGCGTTGGAGGGGGCGATCGATCGGATGCGGCGCGCCGAGGCGCGAAGCGAACTCTTGCAGGAAGCCGTCGATGAGCGCGCGCCGCGACGTGAAGTAGTCATTCATGCCGCGCCCGCATGGTAGCATCGACGCGGGCAAATCTATGGCACGTCGATACTTCGGGCGGACCCAGCAGATGTGGTCCCTGACTGCGGCCTGCTTCCTTCTCTTCGCCGTCTTCCTCCTCCTCATTCCAGGAATGACGGGATCGATGTTCTGGCGCGTCCTCCTCGTCGGAGCCCTCGCCAGCGGCATCACGATCGCCGTCTTCCAGCTGTGGATCCGCCGCGCGATCGTGCGCGGAAATTCGGCCATCCAACTGCTCAATCGCATCACCGCGGGCGACCTCGCGTTGAACGCGCGCGACATCGAAAGCGCCGCGCGTTCGTCGCGCATGACCGCCGCGTTGCGCGCGCTCGTCTCGAATCTGGAGCGCACGATTCGCCGCTTCGGCCAGCTCGCCACGGACGTCGCGAAAGTCAGCGATCAGATCAGCAGCCGCTCGCGCATCCTGGCGAAGAGCTCCGCCGCGCAGCTCGAGTCGACCGAGTCGACGTCGACCTCCGTCGGCCAGATCGACACATCGATCAACTCCGTGCGCCGGAGCATGGAAGACCTCTCCGCGAACGCCGAAGAAACGTCAACATCCGTACTGCAGATGTCGGCCTCGATCGAGGAAGTGAGCCGCATCGCCGACACGCTCTCCGAATTCGTCGAGCAGACCGGCTCGGCCATCGAAGAGATGGTCGCGTCGATCAACGAAGTGGCGCTGAACACGGAGAGCTTCTCCTCCTTCGCCACCGAAACCGCGAGCTCGATGGTCGAGATGAACGCGACGACCGACGAGATCGGCAAATCGGCGAAGCAATCCTCGGAGCTCGCGCGCTACGTGAAGGAAGCGGCGAACGAAGGCCGGGCCGCGGTCGGCAGCACCGTCGACGGCATGCGCAAGATCCAGCAGGCGATGGAAGAAGCGAAGGTCGCGCTGAGCGATCTCGCGGAGCGTTCGCAGGAGATCGGCGAGATCGTGCGCGTGATCGACGAGATCGCCGGCCAGACGAACCTCCTCGCGCTCAATGCGGCGATCATCGCCGCGCAGGCGGGCGAACGCGGCAAAGGCTTCGCCGTCGTCGCCGACGAGATCCGCGATCTCTCCGAGCGCACCTCGGTCTCCACGGACGAGATCCGCACGCTCATCCAGAACGTACAGCGCGGCGTGCAGCGGGCCGGCGAGCAGCTGAACCTCAGCGCCGACCGCGTTTCCGATGGCGTGGGCCTCACCGCGCGCGCGTCGCAAGTGCTCGACAAGATCCTCGACCTCACCGATCGTTCGACGAGCTCGATCTCCGAGATCGCGCGGGCGACGGAAGAGCAGTCGCGCGGCAGCGCCGCGGCGACGAAGGCCATCGAGGAAGTGACGAAGATGGTGCAGCAGACCGCCACAGCGACACAGCAGCAGTCGCAGACCTCGCGCAAGATCGGCGAGCAGGCGGTGATGGTGCGCGACTACACGAAGCACCTCAAGCGTGCGATGGGCGAGCAGGAAACCGGCAGCCGCGCGATCAGCCGGGCGATGGAGAACATCATGGGGCTCGTGCAGAACGTGCTCGAGTCGACGTCCATCCTCGCCGCGGAAAGCTCGGCGATCGTGAAGTCGATGGAGGTCATCAAGACCGGCTCGCGCGAGGCGAGCTTCGGCGTGACGGACCTCAACCAGATGGCTAACACGCTGAGCCACGAATCGACGCTCCTCGGCCAGGAGCTGGGCCGCTTCTCGCTCCCGAAGCCGAACGTCGGCGGCTCGATCACGACCGCCACGGTGCTCTGGCAGAACCTCACGTTCGATCCCGCCTACACGTCCGCGAACGCGCTCGGCTTCATGTCGAAGGCGGTGCACGCGAAGCTCGTCGCATACGGCGAGGGCGCGGAGCTGGTGCCCGAGCTCGCGGAGCGTTGGGAAGTGCTCGAGCAGGGCTACGCGTATCGCTTCCATCTGCGCAAGAACGTCCGCTTCCACAACGGCCGGGCGATGGAAGCGCAGGATGTGTACGAGTCGTTCCTCCGTCTCCTGCTGCCCGAGGTGAAGGCGACCGGGGCTTGGATTCTGCGCAGCGTGCGCGGCGCGAAGGACGTGTTGAGCGGCAAGACGCGCGCCCTCGAAGGCGTGATCGTGCGCGACCCACACACGGTCGAGATCCGCCTCGAAGAACCGGTCGCATTCTTCCTCTCGCTGCTGACCATGCATGAAGCCGCGATCATCCCGATCGAAGAAACGCGCGACGCGGCGCGCTACCGGCTGCGCGGCATCGGCGCCGGACCATTCCGCGTGGAGGAAGCGATCGAGGGCGATCGCATCCGCCTCTCGCGCAATCGCGAGTTCTTCGTGCAGGGCGAGCCGTACCTCGACGAAGTGCATTTCCGCCTCGACCTGCGCAGCTTCCGCGACGTGGCCGAGGCTTTCAGGCGCGAGGAGCTCGAGATCGCGCATGGGATTCCTCTCAAGATGGTCGAGGCGTTCCAGGACGATCCGCAGTTCGCGCCGTACCTGCAGCAGACAATTCAGCTGCACACGTCTTACGTCGGCTGGGACAACTCGC